>JAUNAE010000002.1 GCA_030527765.1 Eubacteriales bacterium | reverse complement strand
GTTACTGGAGATTCAGGCATTTCTTACCCACAGTGATGCCTGAAGAGCCAAAAAATATAAGATTTTTTGGGGATATTCTAAGATTTTCTCCCATATTATATATAGAGAGTATTTAGGAGGAAAGAAGGGTCATGGCGGCATTAGTGGCAAACGAAGCACAGGAACTAGCAATTTCGACAATTAATGGTCCTGTTTTAATAGTAGCATGTCCAGGGGCAGGAAAGACGACAACCGTGATCAGAAGAATTCATTCGATGGTCGAGAGTGGAGTAGATCCGAAGACGATCCTGATGGTTACGTTTTCGAAAGCAGCTGCGCTTGAGATGTGGCATAAATACGAAAAGATGTTTGGAAAGAATCCGGGTGTGGCATTTCAGACGATTCATTCCTTGTGTCTTCATATACTAGTTGATGAGGGAAAGTTTACTCAGTCTGACATTCTGACGGAGCATGAAAAGTTCGAACAGTTATTTGGACTTGTACAGCATTATAGTCGAGACGGTGGAGACTTATGGGATTTAACGATGTCGATCAGCACAGAACTTGGAGTAGTAAAGAACAATTTCTATCAGATTGGTGTCTATAAGCCTACATCCTGTGAGGCATCTGTTTTCAATGAGGTCGTAGCAGGTTACGAAGAGTGGAAGCGCTATAATAGAAGAATTGATTTTGACGATATGCTCGTAACTTGTTTGGAATTATTGCAGAACGACCCGGATGTTCGTGTTCGATGGGAAGAACGATTCCACTATATTCAATGTGATGAATATCAGGATACAAACGCAGTACAGCGAGATATTCTTTATACATTGTCTGGGAAATACCGAAACCTTTGTGTTGTTGGCGATGACGATCAGAGCATCTATCGGTTCCGAGGCGCAAGGCCAGAAATTATGCTGCGGTTTTCAAAAGACTTTCCAGATGCTAAACTGATTATGATGTCTACGAACTACCGATCATCAGAGGCGGTTGTTGCACATGCAGATCGTTTAATCAAACATAATAAAAAACGATTTGATAAGGAATTCATCTCATTTAGGGCAACACAGGGCGTAAAAGGAAGAGTATCATATATTAAGACAAAAGGGAAAAAGGATGAGATGAAACAGCTCTTGAATACGATTCGAGCTTGCAATAATCGTGGACTTCCTTATTCTAAGATGGCAGTTCTCTTCCGTACAAACCAGCAGGCGTCTCTTCTAATCACTACGATGGCAAGAGAGCAGATTCCGTTTAATGCATTAGACAGTGTAAAGAGCATTTATGACGGATGGATGTTCCGTGATATTCGAATTTACGCAGAATTATCTGCCGGAATCTGGAAGGATCAGATGGACTACTCCAGAAAGCTGCTGACAATTTTAAATCATCCAAATAGATATTTCGATTATACAAGGTTTCGAAATGCAGATTATTCGCTGGAAGGGTTTGCAAATGCGATTCGGCCTCTGTTAAGTGAAAAGGAGTGGAAGTATGAAGCGGCCATGAAGAAGATTAATACTTGGATGAGAAATTTTGGACCCGGAAAAATCAGCATGGATGATGCTCCTGGAAAGTTATTTGATGCTCTAACAGCAAGAGGAAGTATTCGTTACGACAAGTATGTGGTAGAAACAGCTAAATTCCGAAATCAGGATCCGGAGGATTACAAGGCGGAGTATGATGAGCTGAAAACAGAGGCCGCTGAATTCCCGACAATTCGTGCTTGGCTTGCCCATGCAGATAAAACCATTGCTATTCTTCGGAACGCAAATAAAGAAAAAAACAAAGATGGTGTGGTACTGTCAACGATGCATCGATCAAAAGGTCTGGAATGGCCTACTGTATTTATTATAGACTGTAATCAGCGTGTCACCCCTCACAAGGATAGTATGTATACCTGCGAGGGATTGGAAGAGGAGCGAAGATTATTCTATGTTGGAATGACTCGCGCAAAAGATCAGTTATACGTTTATTGTTCAGGTGAAGAATCTATTTTTATCGACGAGGCAGATCTGGAGACAGATGAAGAGCTGAGAAAAACGCATGCGGTGCCGAAGTACCTTCCTGGTAAAGTTGTGTACCATAAAAGATTTGGAGAAGGAAAGATCGTATCCTACGGAGCAGATAAAGTGCAGGTGCGATTCGATGGAGAAGTAAGGGCGTTTCGATTTCCGGATGTATTTAATGATGGGATCATGAGGTACGCCTGAAGAAGCTTGTAAGACAAGGGGGTATTTGGATGGAGACCAGTACATTTTCGAAAATCCTAAAATCTGGAAAAGATGTGATTAGAATTGTAGCGAGGATCGTCGTACGGTTACTCTATTATGTAGCATGTATTGCGGTATATATTGGATATATGGCACTCAAATTGATCGTGTACCTTCTTAAAGGTTTTGGTGATTTCGTTACCAGAAAGACAAGTACTTTTTTGGGAATAATCTCTATTTTGTGTTCGATCGCTGGTTTTGTAGGCCCATTTATTGTAGGATTCCATACTTCTGAGGCAGGTGGGGCGATGATGTTTGGATATATAGGTGCATTTATTTTTGCGTCATTAGCCTGGCTGACAAAAAGCTGGGATGATGATTTTGCTGGCATTTCGTTCACTGTTCTAGCGCTTGCTGCTGTTGCTTCGTTTCTATGCTATATTTTTTATGGCTACATGCTTATGCTTGTTTTTTCTCTATATATAGGCGGTGCCATGGCGCTTACCAGACACTAATTGATAACTTATGACATGAGTTACGAGAATCCAATAGTCATATTTATTGAGAATGTTTCGATCTGCATAGACTCGTATAGAGCTATGCAGATCTTTTTTGCGTTCTGCAACATTTTTGACCATGTTCTAAGTAGCAACATAATGTCACATAGGAGAAATAGAAATATACACCGCTCGCATGGATGAGCTAAAAAGGGGGAATAAGAAATTGGAAATGATGATATCAGTTGGAGGAGTCCAAAAGACCATTCCTGCAAAGCAACTAGCTAATGGGAAATCTCTGGTTTCCACGAGAACGATCAAAAGGGTATTAATGGAATTTGGCACACAATATACCTTTCACCCATTAAAACTTGATCAAACCCATTGTGTGATGCAATGCGATGTAACACGCTTTAATGGGAAAGAACTATTTCTTTCTTGCTGCGGAGAAGCTGTAGTCACGACATTATGGTCTCGTGAAATGAAAAGTATGCCGGCAACAATTGCTGGGCTACGCGGTTTATCAGAAGCGGCAAGGATCTTACTGGATCTGGAGGATATTCTTACGGAAGTAGAACTGGATATCCAACAGCAGAAAGAAAAGACCAATTTACACGAGGAACGAGAGCTGTCGGAGGTTTTCACCATAGAAGACATACCGGTGAAAAGCGAGAAAGAAAAGGAAAAGAAAGAAGAAACCGAGGAAAACTTTGATTCAAAGGAACTACTTCGTTTTGGTAGTTATCATGGAGAACCAATAGAAGATCTTCTGGCATCAGAGAAGTTCGTAGAGTATATACGAACATTGATGGCAGCAGGAGCAACGTTCCGATCGGAAGAACTGGATCGACAGTTCAGCTATATTGGCGAGCAAATCGATTCCCAAAAAGAAAAATCATAAGAGAAAGCATACAAAAGAAGCTCCCGGACGTGAGTCTGGGAGCTTCTTTTGCTCTTAAATCCCGAAAAAATAATAATTTTTTCCCATATTAAATATAGAGGGAAAATAATCACAACCTTTTTGAGAAAGAAGGAGTTGTTTTGGGAAAGAACTATTCGATTTTTCGCGTGTCGAAATTAAAAACGGCATCTGAATTTGCTAAAAGCTATGCGCATAATCTTCGAACAAAGGATGTACGTAATGCGGATCCTGCATTACGGGATAAGAACGGAGAGGTAGTCGATCTGTATGGCCGTACATATCAGGATGTTTACGAAGATACGCTCCGGGAAATGAAAGCATACGGTGCGTACGGACCTAATAAAAAAGTTCGTTCCAATGCCGTGAGAGGTCTGGAAGTGGTCCTTCGTTATACCAGAGAAGCAGATGGAACCTTTAATCATGATGAGTGGGTGCAGGAAAATCTGAAATGGTTAAATGAGACATTTAATCCGAAAGAGGGCGTTTATCGCATCGTTGATGATGAAGGAAATATGACAACGATCCAGGCTGACAACATAAAGTCCGTGGTGGTTCATAACGATGAGGGGACACCTCATATCCATGCTTTTGTTGTCCCGATCGATGAGCATGGGCGATTAAATGCAGCAGCATATATTGGATCACCTCAAAGACTGGCTCACCTGCAGACCGATTACGGAAACAGGATGAAAATGTTTGGGTTAGAAAGAGGAGAATACTATTCAACAGCAACAGCAGAGCAGGTCAGAAGATACTATACCAATCTGGAAAATGCGGTCGATGCAACGCTTCCATCGCCAGAAAAGGATGAAAGTATTGAAGACTACGCGAAACGCGCGAATGAGAGTTATCAGGTTGCATTGACACATGCACGGGATGATCATGTCAAGATGGAACAGAAAATCATACAGGCTCGTTCTGAAGGTGAAGTTCGTGCAAGGAAGTTGGAGGAAGAACTTCAGGGAGTGAATGATGCATTTAATGAGATGGCCTCAATCCTCGGATCGGATCGAATCGGATCGGAAGAGAGTAAAGTGATCTTGGATCTTCTTAAAAAAGAGCGTGATCTTTCAAATGCGATGGCGCTGAGTCAGGATCAGGATCTGGTTGATCAGTACAGAAACAGCGAGAATTTACTCCTGATGCAGGAGCGAAATCGTCAAAAAGAGCGAAAAATGTCCCGAAGTGACATTTTAATGCGCGAATAAGCCCGAAAAAGCCGAAAGTAAAAAGATTTTCATCCATATTATAGATAGGAGCAATATTAAGTGGATATTGCACCAGTAAGCGATTGAGTTTTGATTTGTGAAAGGAGGAGGCCCGGATTCCTTTAATGGCGGGCAAAAGAGGTGTATGAAGAATAAATTGGTCAGACAGATGATCACACTGATGTCAGTGGCAGTACTGTCATCAGCACTTGCTGTCTCCGGAGCAGATGTTGCTCCTGTAGATAGCCAGGAAGTCATAATTACAGAGGAAGATTTTGCACCGGAGGTACAGGAAGAAACAACAGCAGATCTGGCAGAGCCGACAGAAGTGACAGAGGTCATTGCAGGTGTCGTTGGATCTGATCCTGTGGAAGAGCAGACGACACCGATCGAGGAAGAGACAGAAGACGTCATCGTTACAGAGGAGACAACACAGCCTTCTGTACAGCTCTCCAGTCTGATTTTTGATGGAAATGGCGGCTATTTCCAGGATGGATCAGAGACAGCCGTAATGACAGCAGAACAGTGGAATGTTGAGACTGGTGATCTGGCTGCAATTGAAGCAACGGAAGACACGCAGTATGTTCCGCTGTTTCAGGTGGGTCCGGAAGCAGGTAGCCTGCGTTATGTTGTAGTCGATGCCAAGTACCCTGCTTATGACGGATCCGCAGCAATTTCTCTTGTAAATGCAGAGGGTACGGTGATTCTTGACTCCACTAATGCATCTGCCCAGCAGGAGTGGCATGCCATCCTTAGAAATGTTCCGATGCTGGATGTTTCACTTCTTGGAAATGCAGCAAGTGATATGAACTACTCTCTTTCCTGGACTGCTGTATATTCCACATCCGGAGAAGGCGAGTATGCGGAGCCGATCAGAGAAGGCTATCATTTTGCCGGCTGGTATATGGATGCAGATGCAAATGTAGCATGGGATGCAAGCCCGTCTGGTGTGGTATATGCAAACTGGATCGAGGACGCAACTCCGGTAGAAGAAGCTACAGAGGATACGACAGACGAGCAGATTGCAATGGCTGTGCTGTTAGAGAACGAAACAACTGAAGCAGAAGAGGATTCTTCCTCTGAAGAAGAAGTTGTGAAGGCTGCCGAGGATACATTTGCAAATCACGATGCGCAGGCTGTTGACAATGCAGCGAACGCAGAAACATCAGCAACTGAAGATGACAAGGATGATACGGCAGAGGCAACTTCCACTGCCTATACAGTACAGCATCTTCTGATGGATACAGACGGCGTGAATTACACGCTTAAGGATACAGAGCATCTGACTGCACAGGCAGGAACTCAGGTAACACCGTCTGTAAAGACATACGAGGGATTCTCTTCACCGAACATTCAGACAGCTACCATTGCTGCTGATGGCAGCACAGTAGTGGAATACCGCTATACTCGTCTTTCTTATAACTTCACGCTAACACAGGTAGAAGGGGCTGATCTTAGCGGTAGCACACCGAGTGGTTCTCGTTACTATCAGGAAGAAATTACCTTAAAGTGTGTTCCGTCATCCGGTTATGAATTCGTACAGTGGAGCAACGAAGACACTTCTCCGGTTACAACGATCCTGATGCCAGCAGAAGATCTTACAATCGCTCCGAAATTAACGTCCGCAACATACACGATTACATATGATCTGGATGGTGGTGAAGCAGATAACCCGACTACTTACACAGCAGAGACGGAGTCCTTCCGTCTGAATCAGCCGACAAAAGAAGGTTATATCTTTGCCGGATGGACCGGTGCAAACGGAAGCACTCCGCAGACACAGGTCACAATCAACAAGGGTACAACCGGAAATCTTTCCTTTGCAGCGACATGGACCGCAAACGGATCTATCACTCCGACACCGGAAGAGACAAATGATGCAACGATCGGTAATGTTAAGACCGGCGATACAACTAATATGATTCCGTATATTGTTGGTATTGGTGCATCGATTCTGGTAATCCTGTTTCTGGTTCTGTCCGGAAAGAAAAAGAAGAATAAATAAAACAAGAGGCAAACATTGATGGTGCAAATGCACCTAAAGGAGAAGCTTATGAGAAAATTTTTGATTGGTTTAATGTCCTGTCTCCTGTGCCTGCCTCTCTCCGTTTCGGCTGCAGATACAACCGGCGTTACATTCGGTGGCAGAAAAGCTAAAATGTCGATTTCCTATCAGGATTCAGACGGGCCTGTAGCTGGAGCTGAGTTTACGTTTTATCAGATTGGAGAATTTAAGCAGACATCGGAAGCTGAGATTGCTGCAGGTGCAGAGATTGAAACTCTGTATCAGTCCATTATCCCGGAAATAACTTTTTCCGGAAATGCGACGGATTCAGTTCGTCTTGTGAAGGATACAGATGAGGCAGCAACATACGAAGACCTTGTTATTGCATATTATCGGAAGACTGGTCCGGAAGGTGCTGTTTATACCGGTACAACTGATGCAAACGGTTTGCTTTCTGTTGCAGAAGCAGAGCCTGGAATTTATCTGGTGAAAGAAACAAAGCCTGTATCCGGATATGCAGCAAGTGTGTCCTTTATCTTAACGGCGCCAATTGTGAAAGACGGTGTTTGGAATTTTGAAGTTTCCGCTGAACCGAAACCAAATCCACTTGGCAGTATGAATGTTACAAAGAAAGTAACCGGTACAAATGGAGAGACAGACCGTTCTTTCAAATTCAAAGTGGAATTTTCCTCTGATGTGAGAGACGATGCAGCAGCTGTATATTCCTGTACAAAGGCAGATGGCAGTACGGCAACATACCAGAATGGATCCGAATTTACGCTTCGTAACGGAGAAGTCTTTACAATTTCCGGAGTTCCGGTTGGCGAGAAGTTTACAGTTACTGAGGTGGAAGCAAATACAAACGGTTATAAGACAACGTCGGAAGGTGAAGTTGGTGTCATTGTAAAGAATGAGGTACAGAAGGTCGTATTCACGAATCATCGTGACACTGTTCCGACCGTAACACCGACACCGGAGACCCCCGCTTCTATGAAGAACATTAAGACTGGTGATACGATGCAGCCGCTTCTGTATGCAGGTATGATGATCGCTGCACTCCTGCTTTTAGTTGGAATTACCAGAAAGAGAAAGAATCTCTAAAAGCCCAATTTAGAGATCGAAATATGAAAGGGAGGCTGTTATGTGGAAGTGTAGATATCCGCCGCACAAGCAGACACTAGTAACAATTCATTGTTCCAGAAAGGAGTCTTGGTATGAACAGATTTAAAAAAATCGGTGCATTTATGCTGGCAACGATGATGACCACATCTATGATGGCATTACCGGCAATGGCAGCATCGAATATCGGCGATAACGATATTATCGACACAACAAAAGTTGGATCCCTGACGATCCACAAGTATGATGATTCCGCTACATCTGAGCTGAACTCTGCTACAGGTGAGCAGGATAAGTCCATTGAAGAAGCAATGGCAGAACATGCTGTTGAAGGCGTTGAGTTCACCTATGTAAAGGTTGGTGACGTGACAACCGTTACAGAACCGAAGGATGGCGTGGACTATATCCAGATCGTATATGATCTTCCGGATACACTTGCTACAGCACTTGGTCTTACCAGTGATGACGGCATGGCTGTAACAGGTCACACAGGTACATTCTACAATTCTGATGACATCATGTCCTCTCTTGCTTCTTCTCTGAAGGAAAAAGAGATTGATACAAAGAACACTCTGTTTGATTATGTCGGCTCTGCAGCTACAAAGGGAACGATCATGACAGGCAGTGATGGATCCGGTACAGCAACAGGTCTTGCACTTGGTCTGTATCTCGTTGTCGAAACAAAGGTTCCGCAGAACATTAACTCTACAACAAACCCGTTCTTCGTTGCTCTTCCGATGACAGAGCAGACTGGCAATGACTGGATCTACGATATTCATGTATATCCGAAGAACCAGCATGATGTTCCGACAATTGACAAGGACGTCAAGTCTGATCACAGCACAGATTTTGCTGATTCTGCTACAACATCTATCGGCACAACTTATGACTATCGTGTCATCACAATGCTGCCGAACATCACAGATAAGTCTACTTATCTGACAACATGGCAGGTAACAGATACTCTGACAGGCGGAATCGATTATGTCGATCTGACAAACAAAGAGTCTACAACTCTGAAGGCATTTGACTCTTTAGCAGATGCAGAGGCAGGCACAACACCGTCTACAACTCTTACACTGGCAGCTGATGATTATTCCATCACTCCGGCAGCAGATAACAAGAGTGTCGTAATTGCGCTGACAGCATCTGGTCTTGCAAAGGTTAATGCTCCGGCAAACAGCCACAAGTATCTGGTTTACAGCTACAAGGCAGTTCTGAATGATAAGGCCGTTCTCGGCGATGCTGGTAACGACAACAACGCAGAGCTGGAGTGGGGCAGAACAAATACAGAATATACACAGACAATCGATGATAACGCTCGTGTATATGCTTATGCTCTTGACCTTACAAAGCTTCTTTCTGACACACCGTCTAATAGTGCAGAGCTTCTTCCGACAGTTGAGTTCACACTGTATGACGAGACAATGAAGCAGGCAGTCAATGCTGATGTTCAGGCAACTGCAGGCGTTTATCGTGTAAATGAGAAGCATGACGACAAGTTTGTATTCAGCCCGGATGAAAACGGCAAGCTGAAGATCGAAGGTCTTGCTGCTGGAACTTACACTCTGACAGAGGTTAAGTCCGCAACAGGCTATGCTCTGCTGAAGGAGCCGGTCAAGATCGTTATTACAGCTTCTGAGGCTACTGCTACAGCAGCAACAGCTGGTCATAACGATAAGAACAAGGCAGATTCTCCGGCAAGCACAGATGCAACTATCGCTACAACAAAGAACGCAAGTGCAACTGTTGATTCTAACGATGTCACTATGACAAAGTCTGGCGAATCTACAAACGCTTATGTCCCGATGGAAATCAAGAATACAAAGACATGGATCCCGAACCTTCCGGTAACCGGTGGTGAAGGCACATTATTCGTTGTCATTCTTGGCGCAGCCGTTCTTGGTCTCGGCTATGTCCTGATTTCCCGTAAGAAGGCAATCTAATCAGTTAAAGGGGAGCCGGTTTGAAGAAGCTTTTGATTTTTCTTTTTATTATCATTCCAGGCATACTGATCATTACCTATCCGTTTTACTCTAACTTCTTTCTTGCTATCCAGGTTGATGGTGAGATTGCAACATATCAGTCAGAGGCAGAAGACGAGCAGGTAAATGCAGCAGCAATGCTTGAAGCGGCAGAACACTACAATCAGAAGTTGAAGGAAACCGGCTCCGTTATCTTGGGAGTATTAAACAATACGGAAGAAACAGATGAACCGGGAAAAAAGGAGCGTGATGAAGAGTACTGGAATGCCCTTGATCTAAATGGCTCCGGAATGCTTGGGATCATCCGAATTCCGGCAATCAATGTGCGTCTGCCGATCTATCATGGAACGGCAGATGACACGTTGGAAAAAGGCGTTGGCCATATGGAAGGGACATCCTTTCCAATCGGCGGAATGGGCACGCATTCTGTATTAACCGGGCATACCGGTCTTTCCAATGCGAAGCTCTTCACAGACCTTATTCAGTTAGAAGAAGAGGACGTTTTCATTATTGAGGTCCTCGGAAATAAATATGCGTATCGCGTTTGCGATATTTTTGTCGTCAATCCGACAGATGTTTCAAAGCTGGCGGCGGATCCAAATCATGATTACGTGACGCTTGTCACGTGTACGCCATATGGAATCAATACGGAAAGACTTCTCGTAAGAGGAGAACGTACGGAATACCATGAAGAGGATGAAGTCGTAACTCAAGACCTATCGGACATCATGGAATCAAAATGGCAGAAAGAATATCTGAAGTCTATTTTGATTGGTGCAGGGGTTTTTCTTCTCATTGTATTGATCGGAAAACGACCAGGCAAAGGAAGAAATAAAAAGAACAAAAAAGAAATAACTTATTCATAAGAAGGAAAGGAGCGCAGGATGCCCGTTAGATCAAATAAGGAGAGGCACACTGCAGGAATCTCAAAGATCGCACACATGGCGGTGATCATGGCTGTTATGCTCCTGTTGTTTGCCTTTCAGATTCATGCAGCAGATAACACGGGTGCCGGACACTCGACTGTCACAGGCGGGTTCTCAGATGCAGGCGATGCGGTGATCGATGATACTGTCTCTCTGTCAATTCCTTATGATACAGAAAAGGATTCAGTCTTCACACTGACCGGATCTCTGATGGATCAGAGTGATGCTTCTGGAAAAACTGCATTTGATGCAAAAGAAGGAACAAAGACTGCTACAATTACGGTATCTAAGGATGGAATCGTGACAGTGAGCGGAGATGGTGCAAGCCTTGAAAAGGATGCTTCCGGAAAGGAAATACCGTTCTCAGTAGATGCAGATAACTGTACTGTAAATGGAAACATTGTCATGCGTTTTCATGTAAAAGACAGTGCCGACGCACCCACTTTGGAAGGAAAGACGGCAGTCGTTTTTGAATCATTATCAAAAGGTGATGTTGTAGTTGTATCTCATACAGACATCGAGGATCAGGATCAGACCGTTCGCTATCCGAAATATCGTACAGAAGCTCTTGGTTATAATACACGTACAAGCACGGATCGTACGGATCGTCACACGGTTGATGCCGGCGAGAATACTACTGTAATCGACAATATGCTTTATGAGAATCTGGATACAGGAAAGACCTATCGTTTCGAAGCGAAGATCTACAACCAGGAGACAAAGCAGTTTGTTGAGACGACCGGAATCGACCTTTATGATCCGGAAAAGATCTTCAATGACGGAAAGACGACAAACGGATCAAGGACATTTGTGGCAGACAAGCCGAGTGGACAGATCTATGTGCCCGTTACATTCAACGGCTTTGAAGAAGCCACACAGGGTGATGTGCAGCTGACATTCTGGACATATCTGTATCAGATCGATGATGACGGAACAGAAACCATGATTGCTGCTCACGATGCGACAACCTTTGATGGTGCGGACCAGCGTGACGGGATCAAGGATGACAACGAGAAGTCGATGTCTCTGGAGACTGTAACTCTGAAAAATGCAGGCAGCCTGTTAATTAGGAAGCAGGATTCTTACGGAAAGGCTGTTAACGGTGTTACCTTTGTACTTTATGCAGAAGGCCGCACTGATACAAATGATACAGCTGTTGAGTACACGGATGATCTTGTTCTTGCAAAGACTCTTCTGGATGAGCATAAGACGGTCAAGATGACAACATCTCACCGTACATATTCCGTATGGGAGAAGGGCGTAGAAAAGACAGAAGAAGCCGATGGCGTCATTGAGTTCCGAAATCTTCCGACAGGAACCTACTACCTGGAGGAGATTAAGACCACAAAGGACAGCAAGGGCCAGAATTTGACTCTTCTTGCAGAGCCGATTAAGATCACAATGCCACTTGTTCTTTCCGAACAGGAGTTTAAGGCAGGCGGTTATGACCCGAAAAACGCAAGCTATAGCGAGGCTTCAAAATCCTATACGATCTATCACTTACAGTATACCGTCACCGATCATGCGGAATTCACGATGCCGCTTACAGGTAGCCGCGGTTATTGGCAGTATGGATGGCTTGGTATCGTCGTTCTGATTGGAGCGTATATCTTCTTCAATCGAAAAAAGTATTTTGCAAAATAAAAAAATTGCGTAAACCTCTTGAGAGCTGCTGCATGAATATGCGGCAGCTTTTTTGTAGATACAAAAAAGACGCCTCGTTTGAGACGTCTTTTTGTTTTGACCATTTTCTACCCTACAAAATTACAATACTCTTAACCCATCGAGTTTTTCTTTATTAAATCATTAACATTTTCTGCCCTACAAAATTACAATACTCTTAACCAACGTTTCAAAAGATTTTCGACCATCATTTTCTACTCTACATAATCACCTCCCCGCTATTCAGATAATTTTACCTCTAATGCACCAAATAGAAAAGTGTTTATAAATATTAGAGAAAAGAAAAAGCCACACCGAGACATGATCCCGATGTGGCTTTTTTGTGGATTAAACATATAAAGTTCACGATGCACTTAGAAATAGTAATTGGCTCCAATTTTTACATAGCCGCCGGTTGTGTTGTGGCTTCTAAAATTCAGGTATGTATGATTACGAATACCCTTATTGATGCAGTCTGCCACGGCCTGTTTGACGTAATCCGGAACATTGCCGTTCAGTCGTCTCTGATAATAAATAGGATCTGAGACAGATGAAGAATAACAATACTGTCCCGGAGCAGTTAACTGCAGTAAGACACTGGTGCCATGGCCACCATATACAATGTCTGCTCGGTTCATAGCCGATGTAACGACGGCAAGAGCACCTTCATAGGAATTATCGTCCTCCTGAGCAACGATGGCCCAGATAAGCTCCAGCTGCTCCTGTGTATAGTTTGTGGCGTCTGTTCTGCCTACAATTGTAGTGGTATTAGAGAGCAGATTAGTAAATGATGCATCGTTTGTTTCTGTTTTTTGTACGTCGTACTGAGTCAGATCGTACGTTTCGATGAGCGATTTTATTGACGACTGGTAGGATGTGTCATTTGCATATCCGCGCATGGCGGTATGAATTACTTGATCTACGTTTGTTTCTCCAACGAGTTCCGGATGCATGCTCGTTTTATAAGCAGCGTAGTCATCCATTGCTGCTGACAAATCTGCATAGGTTCTCATGGATTCTGTCTGATAGTTGACCGTTCCATCAGCAGACTGTGTAACGATGGTGCGTTCTGATTCGGCTCCGTCCCAGGGACTATCCCACTGATCATTTTTCAGATCTGCGTTCATTGCAAGGACATTATTGTCTTCTGGTACAAGTCCATTTTCAACCTGCTCATCTGCAGAGCAGGAAAGCCATTCGCTGTCCTCGATTGCCTGCGCAATTAAGAAGGACCTTGATAATCCGTAATTCTCCCATTCCGATTCTGTAGCCTGTGCAAGAGCGCCAATGATTTCTTGCTGTGCTTCTGTATCACCTGCTGCGGCACGTTTTCCTGTATCTGTTAAATCGGAAACCTGAATCGATGTGTTTTCTGATTCCGACGTAACTGTTGCAGCACTTGTGGCAACAACACCGTTGGAATCAAAAAGTCCACCTAAGGCGGTTTCGGTTGTGAAGACCGTGTTTGTAGTCGGCTGTTTCGGCACCACGGATGTGGTCAGTAATACATAACGGAAAGCGCTGTTTGCGGAGGGATTTAATGTTGTAATTGCGAGTGGCATGTTGGCTTCGCCGGCTTCCCCGACGATCTTTTCTGCTGCATAGCCAGTCAGCAGCAGATCTTTACGAACAAATCCTCTTACTTCTCCTGATTCGATAAATACCCAATTCTCGTCTACTTCAGAAATGATAAAGCAAAGTGCGTTTGCAGGAAGTGATCCTACTTCGATGCCGTCTGTACTTCTTGTATTTGTGACAGAGATGTCTTCTTTTGCAACGGCATATTTCTTTCCGATCTGTTTCATGCCAACCAGTAGCTTCTCTATTGGTGAAAGATTAGCGTACCATGTGTGGAATGCACTCAGGTATGTGGTTACACCTGTCGGAACAAAAGGATTACCTGCTGTATAAGAATAATAGGAAACTGGGTTTGATCCACTTACACCAGGGATGACAACTTCAGGAATGATTTCGGTGATTAACGGTGCCTCATTAGACGGTTTCTCCGGCTCTTCCGGTTCGGTAATGACGGGTTCCTCGGGTGTTTCCGGTTCTTCCGGGACATTCGGTTCGTCAGGTTCTGAAACGGAAGGTGTATCCGGTTCTTCCGGAACGACGGGCTCTTCATTTGAAGGATTGTCCGATGGAATATCGGGAGAACTGTCCGGATCTGTCTGATCTGCATCCGGGTCGTCCGCACCTTCATGCTGCGGCGGGTCGTTTTGACCGGTTCCTGTGTCATTCTCATTAGATGGATCTGTCTGATCTGCACCTGGTGTTGGTGTTTCCGGGTCATCAGGATCTTTTGACGCGGGATCTCCATTTTCGCCACTTGAGCCGGATGGAGTTTGTCCATCTTGATTTTCCTGGTTTATTGGAGTTTCTCCCGAATCTGGATTTTCAGGGTCGTTCGTGTTTCCATGATCGCCGGGATCTACAGGGGTTTCGATTGTACCTGGATCATCTTCTTTATCAGGATCAGTAGAATCGTCTGTTACAGGTTCCCCTGGATTAGTCCCATCGTTGTTGTCTTTTGTACCTCCCGATGAGTTATCCTCATCTTTCTTTTCATCATCTTGGTCAATTGAAGGATCTTCGTTTCCTTTGTCTTTATCCTGTTCCGTTCCAGGATTCTCAGACGGATTTCCATCATGAATTAAATCGCCGACATTACCTTCTCCGACTACACCAGGGACTGGTTCATTTGGATCGGGCTTTTTTGTATCGTCAGCATCGCTTGACGGGTCCGTTGCGATGTCTGGATTTTCATTATCGGTGGGATTACTGTCATCAATCGTCTCGTCGGCTGTCCCTCCCGGGGATGGTAGAGGATCATCTGAAGGATCCTCTATTACGATGGGATCTGTTTCATCCGAAACGATCGTGCTGTCATCTTCAATGGAAGGATCACCTGAATCATTAGAACCTACAACGCCCGGAACAGGATCGTTGTTTCCTGTAACGCCAGGAACAGCAGTGTCCTCGTCGTTTGAACCGGACACACCGGGAACCGCTGTATCAGATTCATTTGAACCGGTTACACCCGGAACAGGATCTGAGCTGACGCTAGGCTGTTCGTATTCCTCGACAGTAGGCTGCGGGAGCAGATCAGCAACAGTGCCGGATCCTTCAACTCCCGGTACAGCATCGGAGTTTTCCGGTTCCGTATGCGTATCTTCGATGATCACTTCCGGAGAAGTAATTTCTTCTTCGACAGTATCAACAGTTTCCTCGACAATGATGACATCATCATCTGCAAGAACAAATGTACTCGTTACACCGAGTAATGAGAACAAGATAAAAAACGTTATTAGAAAACGGGTGAAGAAGTGTTTCGTGTCATGGTGTCGTAATGCAGACACTGACTGAGCATTTTTATTTTCCATAGATTTCTCCCTTTACATTTTGGAAATTGACGTGTAAAGGGGATCTTTCCGTATGCTTAGCTCATCTTATGACACTCCTATAGTTCCAGTCGCCCATCTAGGAAAGGTCCCGGATGGGATGTTTTGTCCCGAAGTGGAACAAAAAGTACCCTACACTATTAATATGGCAAAAAATTTATATATTTTTTGCCATATTAATAGTGTAAGGGTTTTTTTTTGTAAGAAATCGTACAGATGGGTGATAAACGATGAGAAAGAAGATACTTTGCATGGTGCTTGCATGCGTACTTGCCGGTCAACCGGCCGTTATTTATGCTGAAGCCACACAGGGAAAGACGATGGCAGAAAAGCTGGAGGAAGCTTTGACCGAAGGGACAAACGACCAGGTCGAAGAGACAGTAGAAGCGCCTGACGAGAATGAACTGGCAACAGCCTGGGAAAATCTTTCTGCCGGACAGATTATCACGGGTATCAAAGACCTTGATGAAGACAATCCGGATAAGAACAAAGTTCGTGCGATCAGGAAATCGTACGAAAAGCTATCTGCTGCAGAGAAAGCTCGTGTCAACAACATTGACCGTCTTGTAAAAATGGAAGAGCTTTTAAAAGAAGAGCCCGAAGAAGCACAGGGAGCAGATATAACAACCGTAAAGAATGAGAATTCCATTACATCGGGCGATCATGTGAAAGGGCGCTCATATACATTCGCACTTAATAAGCAGAGCACGAATCTGACATTGGTTTTGAGCTACACGACAGATGATAACAATGATGGGCTGGGAGATACACCTGATATCACACTAACATTCCCGGATGGCACAGTCACAGAACTGACATCGAAGATGACACAGTTGTCAGATCGAAAATCGCAGTTAGTCTTCTTATGGCAGCAGAACTATATGCAGATTGACGTGGCTTATGGCATGGAAGGAAACTGGACGATCGATACAACTGTACCAGTTACGTTTTCTAAATCAGAATACCGAGGCGATCGCAATTTGCTGCAGCCGATCGAAGAAACGCCAAAGGTTACGGCAGCTCCGGAGGCAGATCAGTCTGCTGCAGCAAGACCTGTTCAGACACAAAACAGAACGAGAGCACTTGTAATGCTTATCGGAATGTTTATCGCCATGATTGCCGGCGTGATCGCCTTTGTGATCTTCCTGCCAAAGCTGTTGGTGAAATCAACAGGAACGAGAAAAGAAAAGAATCCTGAAGTTCCTCTGAAACGGCAGATGACAGAAGAGGAAGAAATGGCCCTTATGATGAAAACATTACAGGATGAAAAGAAGAAATACAAAGAACAGGACAGGGAAGTAGAGGAGCAAAATAGAAAACAGGATCAGTGGCGTGAGGTAAGAAGAACAGAGCCGATATCCGAAACTCTTGAAGAAGTACAGAACAATCTGGATGCGGATGATTCCGTCGAAGAGAGTTACCTGCATTCCGGCGATACGGACGTACTGGCACATGAGGCCGAGCAGACAGAACAGGCTGCACCACAGGAGGCACCAACACGTAAACGCAGGAGACATTTCGAATGAGAGATTTGCGTTATCAGGATATTATTCTGATTTATTCCGGGGCAACAGGAGAAATTTATCTGGATGAAGACTATGTAGCTCACGCATTTCTTGCCGATGCAGACGATCGCATAAAGGATTTCTGTGAGAAGAATCAAAAAGCGAACATATATCCCGGAAAACCAACGAGATTTTTAACTGATCAGAAAATCGCAACCATATGCTATGCGACAGGAGCAGAAAGCATTGAGTTTCACGCTCCCTTATCAGGAACGCTCGGAAATTTGGAGCGTTGCGCCGATCGAAAGCATTTTTATAACCATGACTTCTGTAAGAATGCTGTCTTGTATAAAGAAACAAAAAAGCAGGAATATATCCGTGCTCTGGCAAACACAAAGTTTATCGTGCCAGCAAGAGTGAAAAATAGTGATGCGTGTGCATCCGCCAGTTACGGAATCGGATTCATGAGTAAAGAGGAGCGGGAGAAAGATCAGTATATCTATCTTGGGTTTTCCGATTTACCGCAGTATGAACAGTATGCAAAGAATCATCCGGAGTTTCAACCACTTCTGATTTCTGTTGAAGAAGCGTGTCGAATCGGGAAAAAGCACGGATACCTGATTAATGCAGGATTCAAGTCTATCTTTACGATTAAACAGGAACAGTTGCAGGAAATCGAACAGGAGATAGGAAAGGAATAAAACGCATGTGGCATTTGTATTATTATGTTCCTCCCTGCCCGCGATGCGGAAGCAGAAAAACAGGCCGATATCTTCGGATTACATTCATGAATCATGGAAAATCGGTTGAAGAGTCGCTGCGCCATGGAGAGATTGCCCGCGAGGTTTCGACAGTCCCTTACGAAAACTGTTTTTGTGAAGACTGTGACTATGAATGGCATAGCAGAGTTCTTGCTCGGATGCTTACAAAAGCAGAGTACGACGAAGAAATTCGTGTAAGAGAGATCCGCGCAAAGCAAAAAGCTTATAGAGAACAGAATGGCGACAAAAAGGAATCGAGATTTTCTATACAGAGGAGATTTTTTTAAGGAGGGTGAATATGATTTACGATCATGATATGAAACGCTGCTTTATGGATATCCTGGAAACGGCAGAAATAGCAGGAACGGGAGTTCATAAGAATATCGGTGCCCGTGAAAGAAGAAGATTGCTGGAATCTATGCGATCCATCCGGAATCACGCCTTTATTGGATTACTTCGCATTGGCTGTGAGACAGAAGACATTGAAGATGAAGACGGGAGTCCGTTAACCGTGATTGATACGGGACGAGTGAAATGTGCCTGCCATCTGGAAGATTTGGCTGATGATGCATCGGATCTGGAACTGGCACAGTGGATTCTTGACCGTGATCGTCGTCTGCTTATTGCGAGAATTATGGGCGGAGAACAGCCGGCAGACAGCTATATAGATCATCAGAAAACCTATTATAAATCGAGACGTGGAAAACGGAATGAAGAGATACAGAAGATGTGGGATCTCGGTGTTGACTTTGAATCGAGACTGAATAAAGCCTATTCTATCGATTCAAAAAGAGAGGATGCAGCATCTACAACTGATGAAGAGTACGAAATCGAAATTCCTGTTGTATCCGATGATGAACCGAAAGCAGAAGAGCCGATTGATAAGCTGTGGGCTCTTGATGGTCTTGCAAGTAATATTCCGTCAAATGATGACATTCCTGGTATGAATGAGGAACCGGAAGAACAGGAGGTCGAACATTCTGTAACTGAAGAGGATCGAAAGGCGGAAGAATCAATTGAGGAGATGTGGGACCTTCATGAAAACGCTTCAAAAGTTACTCCGCCAGAGGAAATAGCATATGAGTGGGAGGAAGAACCGGAAAAATTAGTAGAGCCTGGAGATACACAAAAGGCTTCAAGCAGTGAAACAGACCCGTTGTGGGGCATTGAAAAGGACTTTGAACAGAAAGAAGATTTCATGCCTGATGATGTAGAAGTAGAGTATCTGCCGGAGGAAGTAGAAGAGGAACCGATAGAAACTGCTGAATCAGAGCCTTCCTATCAGACAGAGGAAGAAGCAGAAGAAGTAGAAAATCCTAAAGAAGAAGAATACGTCATCATTATAGAGGATGAAGATGGTTCGAATTCGAATGAGGAGCGGACCGATACATATCCGGAAGAGGTAAAGAACGCAGATCCTGAAAGTAAGGAGGAAGAGACTTTTCCGGATCAGGCACATTCTGAAAATGAAAACATCACTGAGGAAGGAACAATCCGAGAGTTTGTTCGTCCTCGTACTGAAGCTGTTATCAGTGAAACGCTCCTTGAAGTGGATGAGGAGGAAGAAGAACTGCCGCCGGAAGAAGAACATGAAGAAGCGCTTGGAACAGTAGAAGTAGAAGAATACGCAGATGCAGCTGTTGCAGAGGAAGAAGAACCTGTCGAAGAAGCGAATGCGGAAAATAACGAAGAGACTTTGAACGAGAGTCCTGCAAAAGAGGAAGAAGTCCCGACTGATGAAAACACAACAGAGGACACAGACGAAAATACGCAGGATGATTCATCACAGGAAGCAGCTGCAGTAGAAGAAGCAGAATCATTGACAGAAGAGAATGAAACGGACGAAGAATCTTCCTTGGGAGGAGAGGAAGATTCTGTTGTGAATCTCAATGAACATGAATCGGGGAAAACCGTCGATGTTCAGGAAGAGGAAGATAATGGTGAATTTCCATCGGATCTTCCGTTGGAAGAGATGACATTCCACTATATTGAAGTGGCTACATCAAAGTTTAATGAGGCCCCGTACAGGTGTTCCTTTATTATCACTCCGATGTCCATGACAAATCGTAATGCCTCCATCATGGTTTACGGAGAGAGCGAAGACGGTGAAGAAGAAAAGGTTATGGTCGGCTCTGAAGTTTACATGAATCTGGAAGGTATCACCTACATCGTAGGTGGTCTTGTAGAAAATGGTGTTTTTGTATCCACTGTTACCATTACGGATCAGTATAAAAACAATGGCTACAAGATTGAAGAAGTACACCGTAAAGAATACAGCGGTAAGGGCGGGCATGTCGGTATCGTTGACGAAGATGACGGAAAACAGATTGCGGTTCATGTACTGCCGTTGTACCAGGGAAACGAAGAAGACGGTGAAGCAGAGTATATTTACTGCATTAAAACAGATGGAGCAGAGCCTGAAATGGGCGTCCGTCACTGTAATGAGAATATTACGATTGCATGGGGAGGTGAGAAAATTCGACTTGTTGGAAAATGGACGGATCAGGAAAAGCGATTTGCCATTACCGGAGAGATCGAAAACCAGGTTTTCTAAAATTTTTTATAATTTCGGTTCCATTTTGCGTTTTTCGCCCATCCTTATATAAGAGAAGAAGTTTAGGGGGAAACGTAATTGAAACTTTCCGAGATCGGCGCAACAAAGCGCCAGGAAACCATGCTTGCCAAACGTAATATTTTGTCGGTGGAGGATCTGGCCTTGTTCTTACCGACTTCCTATAGGGACTATCGACAGATTGTTTCTATTCAGGACGCCTCACCCGATCAGTTTAGTGCGTTTTCTGGGAAGCTTGTATCCGTTAAGAAGAAATATGGAAAAAAGGCGTATCTTGTGATGCGTCTTCATCAGGCAGATGGAACCTGTATCTTAGTTCTGTATTTTTCAGAGGTCTTCCTTTATGAGAAATACCAGGCTTTGCTGGACCAGGAAGTCGTTATTTGCGGAAGGCCGGCTTACGACGACACTTACGGATGGAGCATTAAGGATCCATCACCGTGCGTTTCAAAAGAGGCCTTTGTTCCCTCTTTTGATCCGGTGTATCGCAATATTGAAGGCGTGAGTGTTACGACCCTTCGTTCTCTGATGGAAAAAGCAGTTTCAGAACAGATTGAGCCACTGGAAAAGGAGGTGCTTGATAAATATCGCCTTCCTGGTTATAGGCAGGCACTACAGTGTATTCATTTCCCGGAGGACTTGAAGACTGTGCAGGCAGCCAAAATGCGGCTCATGTTTAATGACCTATTGTATTTTTCTAATGCATTAGGAATGGCTGAGGCACACCGACCGGAACGGACAAAAGTCATTTTTGAAAGAAACGAATTGTCCGATCGATTCATTCGAAGCCTTCCTTATGAGCTAACAGAAGATCAGACAAAGGTTGTGTCTAAATTTCGTGCTGTAACGAGAACCGGGAAGCGTTTCCAGGCGCTGGTGCAGGGAGACGTTGGGTGCGGGAAAACAGTGGTTGCCATTTCTATGATGGTACAGGCCGCGGAAAACGGATATCAATGTGTTCTGATCGCACCACGCGAAGTGTTGGCAGCGCAGCACTTCGCAGAGGTCAAGGAACATGCAGAACGACTGCATCTTGCATGCGCTTTCCTTCATTCTGGTATGAGTGCAAAAGAAAAGAAGGCAGCTCTTTCCGGTATTGCGGATGGATCTATTCAGATGATTGTAGGAACTCATGCTTGTCTTGCTGAATCTGTGCGGTACGCGAATCTAGGCCTGCTTGTAACTGATGAGGAACATCTATTTGGTGTAAAACAGAAAGAAGCTCTGGAAAAGAAAAATGAACAGGGCGTACATTCCATTTCGATGTCAGCAACACCTATACCGCGATCTCTTGCCGTGGTTCTTTACGGCAATACAACAGAGATTATGGTCATCAAGTCCATGCCGAAGGGACGTATTCCGATTCAGACAGCAATTCAGCATTCGCACAAAAATGTGTTTCCGTTTATCCGAAAACAGGTATCAATTGGGCACCAGTGCTACGTAGTCTGTCCTGCTATCGATGATAATGACGAATATGGAATTGTTGCAATCGAATCTATTGAGAAGGAATACCGGGCCTACTTCGATCAGCTTGGAATCAAAATTGGAATCGTGAATGGAAAGTTAGACAAAAAAGATGTAGCAGAAACAATTTCCCGTTTCGAAAAAAACGAGATCAATATCTTGATTTCGACTACTGTTATTGAGGTTGGCGTCAATGTTCCAAATGCCACGGTAATGGTAATCGAGCAGGCGGAACGATTTGGGCTGGCAAGCCTTCATCAGCTTAGAGGTCGTGTTGGTCGAAGCAGCTTTGCATCGTATTGCATCCTTGTTTCATCGCAGATGCATAACCAGCGACTAGAAACAATGGTTCGTACGACTGATGGATTTGAAATCGCAGAAGCAGACCTTGCACAGCGAGGATCCGGTGATCTGATCGGTGACCGACAGGCAGGAAATAATCGATTTATAAATGAGATGGTTCAAAACCCGATAATATTTCAGTATGCAATGAGAGCATCTGAATTCTGCAGTGAAATGGGCTTTGGGGCTGGGTTAAATAGAATTTACGGAACCCATGCTGAAAGCGTAGGGGAGGAAAATTAAAAATGGCAAATAAAAAGACAAGTGGAAAAAGAAGTGCTTATGTGAGTGGTCTCGCAGATAGAATCTACTTAAGTGGTTGCCTTGATCTGCATCCGTTCTTTGATGCTTTGTACCTGGTTAGAGAGTTGGCAATTATGTCTGACAACATTGATGAGGTCTATGTGAAACGTACCGGAGAAATGACAGCGGAGGTTGCAGCTTTTTGTTCAGGAGCGGAAAGTGATACAACCTGGAGCATACTTTGCCATAATATTGGGGTACAGCTGCGAAATGCGAATAATAAGACGCAGTT
The DNA here is from genome assembly GCA_030527765.1 of Eubacteriales bacterium. The sequence goes on along the minus strand of JAUNAE010000002.1, from coordinate 14,215 downwards.
TACAATGTATACGACTGAATCAGAAAAGGGCAAAGAGATTATGACCAGCGGATCTCCTATTTTCATTCGAAAAGAGGGGACTTCAAAAGTTACAATTGAACATGAAGATTTTGAAAACTACGAGGAAGAATGAGGGAAATTAGAATGGATGATCATAAAATTTCTTTTGCTAAGATTTTAGCAGCAACCATTCTTTTTATTATTTGGTATCTTGCTTTCTATTTCCTTCATATGGGAGGAATTATTGGCGATACAGTGTATTTGATTCTTACGGCCGTTCCGGTAGTACTTGCGGTGATGCTTTATGCAGTGGTTCGATCGAAGAAAGATCGGCTGTGATACAAATAGATCTTTTAACCGTCGCTCTTTATGGGCGGCGGTTTTTGCGTTTTTGAATATTTTCGACCATGTTCTTAATAACAATAAATTGTCAGCAGGAGTTTAACAAAAGGAGGAAATATGTCCTGCATTACAAATCACCGGCTGGTTATCAGCCACTAAAAGGAGGAAACAAATGGCAAAAATGAAATTGGATGCACTGTATCGCAAATTGTTGCAACAGCTAGGAATTGGCGAGTATCTTGAGGACCCATGCGCAGAGTATGACGGCGTATGCATCAAAAGATGCGAGACTGGATATGAGTTATATCCCAATCGGGATGAGCTGCAGTCTGAACACTTTGTAGCAGTAGGGGACTTAGAGGCTGCAACACGATACCTCATGACAGGTGTCCAGTAAAGGAGGAATATTTATGTACCCAGATGAATGCTGGTCACAAGTTGAGGAGAAAACGGCTTTTATCAAGCCGGCGTTTACGAAGGCAAAATTCGTGCAAAATGCGAAGAAAGACAATCCACCGTTGCTGTTTCATGATAAATTCAGTCGCTTTGAATTCTACGTGATTGTAGAGAAAAAGGTGGCGAAGGCATCTATTCCGGTCGTGAAGAAGGGAAATGAAGATTCTATTCATGCCCTGTTTCGGAAATCCGATTTTGCATATCGTGCAGAAATGCAGCATAGTCTCATGCATGCAGAAAAGGATACAGGAATGACACAGACATCCCCTGCGTATACCGTGAAAATCTTTTCTCTCGGTGGAAGAACACCGGCAGAGATTCTTAATACGGATGGCGGTGAAGAGATGTTACGCAAGCAGCGTGAATTCCTTGCCGGAAAGACTTCGGATCCGAAGTATGGGCAGATGAATCAGCGACAGGTTGCAGCTATTGATGCGGCTTTAAATTTAAAAGGTCAGGGTGGATTGAAGACTGTAAAGAACGATGCGAAACAGATTATTCTTTATAAATCGTCGATTCACGTAAATCCTTACCAGACAAGAGCAGATGGAAAACATCCCTGCAATCAGATTGAAATCATCTGGACGATAGGAGATAAGCGACAGGTAAATCTCCATATCCGGAATTTCTTTGCAGATATGAAGACTGATGAGAAGGGATTGAACCAGTTTGTTGCAAGTACAATTTGCGATGATGTAAATAATTCTGTAAGAGTCGAAGCGGAATCTTGGATGGATGCCGTGGAGAGCATGCGATCAAATCTTCGCGTGTGGGAACGACTTGTCGGACCCTCTTGTATGGAGGAGGCTTATCGCGCAAAGCAGAAAGTAGCTGCGGATGCAAAAAGAAACTAATGAACAGTGACACAGGTCGAAAGAAAGACCAGATAAGGAGTAATAAATGGGCTACACATCACAGGTTGCACTTTGTATGGGAAACTTTTGGTACGAAAAATATCAGGAGAAGCTTTCCGCAATTCCCGATTTAGAACGTTATGAGCCGGATCACATTTACGATGAAGTGAACGAAGGAACACCGGTACATATAATTTTCTGGGACTGGGGGAAATGGTATCCCTCGGAAGCGCACGTTCAGATGGTTGAGGAGCTTGTGGAATCAGCCATTTCTGAAGATACCGAATGCAACAGCCATGCGCTTAGATACATTCGTGTCGGCGAAGAAACCGGAGATACAGAAGAGCGTTGCAATGAACCCGGATACGAAATTTTCTGGGATATTCAGATCAGCGAAAGAATTTCTCTTCCACCTGATAGAGAAACGATCCTGGAAGATTCAATCGACATGTTGGAAAAGTTGCTCGATTATCTTCCGGAGAAGGAAGTGACAAGTGAAGTTCAGAAATGCATGGACATGCTTAAGTGTTTGAAAGACTCAAAATGATACTTTATGCCGTCGTCCCTTATAGGGCGACGGTTTTTTGTTATCCTTTCTGGCCACATTGACTTACTGATGTGCTGCAAACAAAAACAGATACTTATAAAGGAGAAGACCCCTTGGAGGTGCAAAACGCCAAGGGGTCTGTGCAAAGTATGCAATGCAGATCCACATTGAAGTGGATCTTAATAATTATATCAATCAATTGACAGTATGTGTACAAAAGATTTGTATCACATGGGATTTGCAGTTACCTTTGCAAATCGTTGATTTTTGCGTTCTCGAACATTTTCGACCATGTTTCTAATATCAGTAAATTGTCATCGTGGGAGCAAAGATAAGGAGGAAACACTTCCACATACACCGGGGCGGAAGCTCCATAACAATGATGGGTCAAAAAGTACGTACGACCAAAAGGAGGAAACATGAGAAAATTAAGAGAGGAAAATGAAAAATATTTGCTGGAACTGGAGTCCAAATACGGGGAGATTGATTACTACTTTGAACGGGAAAATGAAATTGTTAATTTCTTCATGAATTGGGACGGCTCAGATGGGGGTTGCCTACAAGAGGAACACTATGATCCATTTATGATCTTAGAGGCGGCTTCTGAGGCGGACGGAGATGCATTGTGTTTTCTGGAATTTCTACATGAACACACAGTCGCTTATCTTACTGATATTGATTGTGATTTGATGAAGGAGACCATTCCGGAAGAGATGGTACAGACACGTATGCCTGCTTACAAAAGAAAAGAACTCATGAATCAATTGATTGCATTTGCCGTCAGAGAAGACAATCGAACGAAAACTTATCTGGAAATGCTCAGAAAGGGCATCGTTCTTGCAGTGATCGAAACGACGCAGAATAGAGATGTGTGCTATTTATTCTCTGGCAGCAGCGTATGGGTTTTCGGAACAGAATACTTTACGGATGAGACATTTACAAAAGAGAAACTCAGAACAATCATGCCACATTCCTATTCTTCGGATATTTGTTCTGCGTATCTTGCAGCAAAAAAGAATGCAACAGCAATCAAGAATTTGTCTGAGATTAGTGAGTTTTTTAAGAAACAGGAAATCGAAAGACGAAAGGACCAGTTAAGAAGACGCCTGGGAGGATTCAGATGATCGGATATACATGTGTATTACCGCTTAATGGCAGACTTGATATAGAAAAGTTTGTCAGGATGGTCATCGAGTGGAACCAGACATCGCCGATTAAGGAGAATCGCATTGATGATTTAAACTGGAACGGTGAGCGTTATTTCCACCGAGGCAATTCAAAACTTTCCTTTTCCATTGAGATTGTTGATCACCTGGCTGCGATACGATTTGAGAAACTGGAATCCGATGGAACTGTGACGGATACCGATTTTGTCGCAAACTTCGAGGAACAGAAGCTAACGATTATTCTTGATCGGAGTATTGGTTCTCCTCTTGCAGAAAACAATATTAGTTATCAATCACCTCATCTGGTGCAGATGTTATTAAGCAGGAAGTATGTAGCAAAAGACGGTGATCTGTTCTTTACATCCAAACCGTTCTCCATGACGAAGAAAAATGTGAAATGGATGGCGGATGTTATCATGGGAAAGATCCGATACGCGGTACCTGTTGTCTATGTATCCAGAAGTAAGAATAATACGCTTCTTGTAGACGCAGCAAATCTAGCAAGGCGATTAAGAGGCATTGCGCATGTCGTGGTGCAGGAGGATCTTGATTCTGAAGAAGAACTGCGAGTCTTGTCCGAAGGAAATAATGATTATCTTGGTGCAGTTGGAATTTATTTTCCAAATGGTACAAAACGAAGATACGTTTTTCATAAAGATGAGATCGAAGCGGAGGAACGGTCAATATGGGTTTCTCGCAAAGTCTTGCGCACAGTGATCACGTACATGAATGCGCAGAAGATTCATCCATTATCAACCTGGCAAGGTGTTGTAGCATATACGCTGTCCAAGAGGCTTGCTCGCAGCAGAATGGAGTTGGAGCATGCAAAGGATAAAGCTGAAAATGAATTACAAAACTATCTGGATGAATTTGATCATGACAATGAGCGATTGAGAAAACAGGTTGAAGACTTAACCAAACGCAACCTAGCACTTTCACTCGAAGTCAATGGGCTTAGGCAAAAGCTTGAGGATCTAAATAATGTTCCGTTACTCCTATATGGCGAGGAAGAGGAATTCTTTTCCGGAGAGATCCGGGATATGGTCCTTTCTGTGTTGCAGGCAGAAGCGGATAAGTTAGAGTCTGGATACAGAAGAAAAGACATTCTGCAGGATATTCTGGACGCCAATGAGAGAACAGGAATTCTGGAAGAACGACAAAGCGAATTGAAAGATATTCTGAAAGATCCGAATCGGATGACTCCACGGATCAAGAAGAAACTACAGGATCTTGGATTCTCTATTTCGGATGATGGGAAGCACTACAGGTTGACCTATTTCAGTGATGAACGGTACAAAACCACAATGTCAAAAACAGGAAGTGATTGGCGAGAAGGAAAGAATCTGTTTTCTGAAATCTCAAATAGCATGATGTAACCACCAAAACAAAAGCAAGGCCCCGGATAATTCCGGGGCCTTGTTGTATCTGTTGATATCGAATAAGTTTAGCCAAAGATTGTAAATGCGGTACTACGGTCTCTATTATTCGCAGCAGCAATGACGGTTTCCTGCGGGAATGAAACGCCGCAATACCAATAAGAGTTTGAGGCGTGACCGGGGTCGTTGACTGCAATACTGCCATCTGGCAAGAGTCCGATCAGTAAAATGTAGTGACCGTTGTTTGTGAATATACTTGGACCAACATGTGCCATTACAGGATGGCCGTCAGCTAATGCAGATAACACTTCTGACCAATCAGATGTAATCCAGGCATTGATGCCATACATTCGAGCACTTTCGACACCGACTGTGACGGCAGATCCATTTCCGGTATACTGCCCATTTTCCTTGAAATCAACAGGTGAGATCACTGCCTGTCGAATATAACTCATGGCCATGGCGGTAGAGAAGAATCCGCATCCTGCAGAATGCAGGGAATGCCCGTTCAAGCTGAACGTCGCAGCCGGCCAATCGGTGTGGGTCCAAGTACCACCTTCCCAATATCCGGCCCCCTGATTATAGTAGGGCACGCACATGACACCGAAAGCGTCTCGTGGGAGCGAGGAGATAGAGACACCTTCATTGTACATGAGTGTAACTTTATTCCAGAAGTATTCAGTCGAGGAAAGGTACTCTTCGGTAGCTTTTTCCAGAATGGCTGCTTTTGTCTCATCAGAAATGCCTTCTGATGAAACGAAATAGTCTCCCTTTTTGGAAATCATGACGCTGTAAACCATCTGATCAGATGGAGTGACCGCATAATCAACGTCGCCGATACAGAGATAGTAGACATTTTCGGCATCAGATAAGGCAGAATTTCCTGCTACCATTCTTGCCTTTGAGATGCGTACTCTAACGAGAGCCTCCTTTTGTTTTCGCTTCTCTAATTCTTCTGTTTCTAATTGTGATAAGAGTGCTCTCTGCGCTTCAGTTGGTTCATCCGGTTCAACCGTGATACTATCAGATTCCACTGTTGGAACGGAAGTGGGCTCCAGTACGCCAGTAGTGGTGTCATTTTCGGAATACCATGTCGATTTTGGCACCGATTCTTCCATAGAATCAATAATGACTGGATCATCTGCTGCTGCGCATCTGTTTGCACAAAGCAAAACAAGAAGCGCTGCAACAGGAACGACCTGGTGGATTGTTCGCATAACGGGTCCTCCTAAAAATCTCTCTATCTATAATATGGGAAAAAATTATTATATTTTCGGCTCCCTGGAAGATGAAAAGAAGTTTTTTAAACTTTTTGGAGATTTTTCGTCCCATTTCCATGTTTTCGCCCATCCTATATATAGAGAGTTATTTACGAGACTCGTTACGTCCTTTCGTTTTTCGAGGAACAGAGGGAAATGTGATCAAAAAAGAATACACCGTGCGGTGCACATATATAGGGAGGAAACATTATGCAGATTAAGGAGCTGCGTACATTGGACTTTCAGGGACTTTCCGGAGACCGGAGATTTATGTTCGACAAAATAAATGCATATATTTTGCCACAGGGTGCCGGCAAATCATCGTTGATCCACGCTCTGCAGTATGCAATCAGCGGAACTAAGCCAGAAGGCGAAATGGTTTATCAGAAAAGTGATAGATGTGCAGTAGGCCTGATCACTAAAGATGGAGAGTCCTTCATTAGACAGGTATATAAAGATGGAAAGACAACCTGCTATCTGAATAAGGGGAAGACGCCATCTCGAAGCCTAGATGAGAAGATGACACAAGTGACAGGCGTAGCACAAAAGACGATGAAGGCAGCTTCCTCTGCAGATGTGATGAAATCTCTGAAACCGGATGCTTTCGGCGAACTGATTCTGTCGTATACATCCGAAACGCTGGATCGTAAGCGGATCAAGGATTACTTGAAAGATGAGTTAACAGCTTCTGTGGAGCAACTGGTTGATCAGGGTATTCCGGAAGATAACTTTGGAATTGATGCAGTCAATGCCTTTCATAAGGACATTCTGGAAAAAAGAAAAAACCTGAAAAAGGAAATTGCAATAGATGAGGCCGTGATTAAAGATGCCAGGAAGCAGAATCGGCCACAGGAATCGATCTCGACTCTTCGGGAAAAGGAAAAACAGCTGATTGGAAAGCAGAGTGAAGCAGCTCAATACGTGAAGAGAAAGAAAGACTATGAAAAGGCAGTTGTATTAAAGAAGCGCCAGGCAGAGGAGATCGCGAAGCTTGAAAAAGAGATTAATCAGATCAAGGCGGTAAAAAAGGACGCAGCAGAACGTAATCTTCTGATGGAGCAGTTGAAGAAGAAAAGAGAACTTCTTGATCAGGCTAAGCAGGTAGGCAATACTGCTTTTGCAACAGCAAAGGACACGAAGAAAGTACTTGCCGGTCTGGAAACGGCACTATGCCCGTTATCCAAAAAACTGGTTTGTACAACAGATAAGACTGCAATCCGCGAAGAGCTGGAAGGCATCTTACAAAACGCAGTGGAAACAGTTGAGAAACAGAAAAAAGTCATTATCGCGTTAGATGAAGAAGAGAAGAAACTGGAGGAAAAAATTGCTTTATTTGATCAGGAACAGAATCAGGTACAGAAGAAGGACTTACTTTTGGCGCAGCTTAAGAGGGTTAAAGAAGTCGATATCCGTATTCCGGAAGTACCAGTAGAAACAAATCTGGCAACAGTCGAAAAAGAATTGACAGAAGCAAGAACGAAGATTCGAATCTGGGAATCACTGGATAAGGCTGCAAAGTTAGAGGTTGAACTCACACATAAAAAAGGCCTTTTGGAAAGTCTGGAATTCCTGGCGAGTGCTTTTGACCGAAAAGGAATTGTTTATCGGCGCATTACAGAAGATTACATGACCGCCTTTGAAGGAATGGTAAACCACAAGGCGGATGCCTTACATAAAGGTATGAATGTACGCTTTATTACAGATCATGGTGTAAAAATGTTACTGGATGTGAGAGGAAACGGAATCTATCTGGATTACGCATCTCTTTCCGGTGGAGAAAAAGCATTATATTTGTATCTTGTGCTTGACCTCCTGAATGCGTTATCAGGATTCCGCATCCTGATTCTGGATGAAGTCAATGTGATGGATCCGGAAACTTTCGACAGTTTGATTTCTCTGGTCGTAAAGGATCTGGATGAATATGATCATGTGATGATTGCCGGAGTAACAAATCGAGATTTTGAAGAAATCCTGTCCAAACATAAAATCTGTTGTAAGGCAGTATGAGAAGAGAAAGGTGTTCATTATGGAAAAAAAGTTTATTGCAAGGCCGGTACATGATGCCAGACGAAATCGGGCCATGTTATCTGTCTATAAAGACCATCTTGTATTTAACTCCTCCGCAGTGAAGGATCTTCATTATGCAACCCATCTACAGTTTCTTGTGACAGAGGATGGGTCTGCATTTGCTTTCAGACCCTGTTCGGAGGAAACAGAAATGTCGTTTGGATTTATTACAGAAAAACGATTGGAAAGTCACAATGGAAAGATCTACCAGCAGAGAATTACGCGGACGAACATTCCGGAGCAGATTACAGGGCTGATTGATGGTGATCTGGATCAGTACTGGTACAAGTTCAGAGGTAAACTGGATGCAGACGGAACGCTGATCTTTTCTATAACTCCGGAAAACATCGTGAAGAAAACAATCGAGAAGAGAGAGCTTGAAAATGGTATTATCTGATTACAAGGAATACAAAGAAGTAAGGTATATAGTTGGTCTGACCACGGTAGTAAGATGGGGCATGTTGATTCTTCTTTCGATTGTGGGAGCATGTAGCTTATTCATGCTCGAGCAGGAATGGGCTCGCTGGGCAATGATCTTTGGAACAATCGCAGTAATGTTCTATATTGCTTTCGGAAAGCTGAGCATTGAGAGAAAGAAGATGTTACCGAACAGAGTGCATGTAGAAATTATGAATGATAACATTGTGATCATGGAACTGCAGCAGATCAAACGAGGCAGCAGTCAGCCAATTGGACAGTATCGTCGGTTTAGTTTGAATGATGTCATCATGTATGATTACGATGGGAAGATTGCCAGACTGCTTGCAAACGAAACACACACTATTAACTTTGTTGGGGAACAGACAAGTCCGGCTGAAATTGATAGGGAAGCAACGTGGCAGGAGTTCTATATCTCGGAAACAAATATGGAATGTATAGACGAAAAAATCGGAGATAGAAAAATGTGATAGCAAAGGAATGTTTCTCGAAATATACTTTTTTAGCTCAAAACTGCTTTATAGGCCTCAAGCAAAAAGATTTTTTGCCATATTATCACAATTGTCGCGTAAAACTCCATCCATCCGGAGGATGCTTGGGGATGTAAGCGACGGTTTTTGGACGGCTTTAGCCGTTCTTTTTTCTTGCCTGTGAACGAGCCCATGCGCCCTTGTAGCGTCCTGTCTTTTCGTAACGGCGCTTCTGATGTTCTTCTGATTGCTGTGAATTAACATACTCACGTATTGTTTCCATCGTGACTCCGCCGGTTGTTGCAACAAAGTAGCTCGCGGACCAGAGAGGTGTTTTCTCACCATACAGATACTTTCGGACGAATGGCATCAGCTCCTCGTTTTTGTGAAGTGAGACAGAAAGTGCCGTTTTCCATCCGCGTACAGCTGCGGCAGGCGCGATATCCGGAGGAAGAGCTGCCAGGATGTGAATATGATCCACGTCCGTTTCGCAGGCGAGAAGTTCTCCATCTGACAAGGAGATCAATTCCTGCATGCGCTGTTTCAGGAATACGCCAACCTCTTCACTGATGACCGGGCGTCGGTATTTTGTTACAAATACAAAGTGATAGGTAAGCCGGTGTACCCTGTGCCGTTCGTGCTTATATTGTTCCATGAAATCTCCTCAATCAAAATGATAATCACATGTATCAAGCGTGTTCATTGCGCCTGAATACGTCTTATGATATAATTATATATGTAAATATTACAGTGTGTACACTTCAATGTCAATCATGTGGAAAGGAGGAGGCCATGGGATATCGGACAATAGTTGTGGATCTTAAATCAACCCATCCGTGTATTCCGTTTCTGAAACGAAATACCACATCCAGTCGTGCTGTCCGGAACACGGCAAACTTCCTGATCCGCAACACGAGAAGCGGTCTCCGGAAGTCTCCGGAGGAGCGCACACACAATGAAACAGAAGCACTGCACCATGTCTTTACAGGTCTGGCTCTTTCCAATCGGAAAAAGGCAGAGCACCTCTCAAACGGTCTCAGAGAAGCATGCGGATCCGGTCTCGCCGGAGAAGCGAAGGTACGAAAACTTCTTTCCTCGAAATTCTTCTCCTATCCGACTGCGGAAAAGCCATTTCTCTCCTACGAAATGCTGGATGCGATCCTCAAGTGCACGGGGAATCCCTGCTATTTTGCCTGCAGCACACAGGTCAGTCAGCATGCAATCAGGAAAACCGTGAACAGCTGGAAAGCATACTCCGCGGCTCTGAAAGAATGGCGAAAGACTCCCGGAAAGTTTACAGGGAAGCCGCAGCCTCCGAAGTATCTCCGCGAAAGGGAAACAACTGCACATTTTACGAATCAGCTTGCTCATCTGCGCAAGTCAGAGGGGAAACTTGTGCTGTCCTTCGCGAACTGCGGGGAGACGGTTTCTCTCGGACGGCTGGATGTTTCTCCTTCCGATTTCGTAAAGTGCGAAGTGATGCCGAGGTATGGCGGCTATCGTCTGCTGCTGACCTTCCCATCTGATAGCGCGGAGCCAAAGGTTCCTGCTAATCCGAAACGTGTCATGGGCATTGATGTCGGAGTGAATAACTTTCTGGCGGTTGCGTCCAATACAGATATGACCCCATTCCTGATTGACGGGAAGTGGCTGAAATCACAGAACCAGTGGTTTAACAAGCGCAGGAGCCTGCTCATCAGTGATCTCACAAGAGGAAAGGACAGTCAGCACTCCTGCAAACAGTCTAAGGCACTGCACGCATTAAGTCGGCGAAGAGATAACCTGTTCCGGGACTTCTTCTACAAGGCAGCGCACTTCATCTGCCGAAAGGCTGCTGACACGGAGATCGAGGTCATTGTCATCGGCAATAACGAGGGGATCAAGCAGGAGGTGGATCAGGGACGGACCAATAACCAGAATTTCGTTTCTATCCCGTTTGAGCGTATGCGAAACACGCTGACCTGTGTGGCGATGCAGTATGGTATCCCTGTCGTTGTACGAGAGGAAAGCTACACCTCAATGGCATCTTTGATTGATAGGGACGCCATTCCCACTTACGGAAGTTCCGATCAAGGAGAGATACCCGAGTTCTCAGGAAGTCGGATCAAAAGGGGCCTGTATCGTTCCGCAGACGGATACTGCCTTAACGCGGATGTCAACGGTGCGGCAAACATTGCCAGAAAAGAATACCCACACATTTTCGATGGAATCACAGACTGGACATTTCTTACGAAAACTGTGCTGCGTATCACACGGGATTCCCTCTGTGGCGTTGCCACTAAAAAAGCAGCTAAGAAGCCCTACCATCGAAAAGAGGCATCCACGACCGTCAGATATCGTCATGAAACGAGAAAAGCGCGTCGACGTTCCCTACATGCAGCGCTCGGACGAAAAAAATATGTGCACCAGACAGCTGCCTGAGACACATATGAATAAAATGTAACCTTGTAAAATTGGTTAGAGACTGCGTGACCAGTCTTTGCGGCGCAATTCGGCCGCACGAAGCTCCATTCATCTGCTGGATGATTGGGGTAGTTCACAAATAGAGGACGTGCTTAGGAAAGTACAGAAAGGAGTCACTGCCGTTCTTATAAGAGCGGCAGTTATTTAGTTTATGAAGAGATTGCTATATGCACTTTCACTTATCTTGACTGTAGCGGATATCTTAGGACTTGCGGTATTTGGGTTTCTGGCATTTTATGCCTACCAAACAGAGCGGCTAAAAGGTCGTGTTCTGGTTATTGTAGCTGCAGCAATAGTAGGTATGCTGATCCTGCTCCCCTTAATTGATATCATGAGGAGAAAGTCACGCACTGCTATGAAATATGATCGGTACGGCCGCATGACACAATCGTCGTCTTACGAGAAGCTCTCAGTGAAACAGCAGAAGGAGCTCGATCGTCAGAGAATGCTGAAGGAAGAAAAAGTCCTTCCGGCAACGATGGTTCGAGAGATGACCAAAAAAGGATCCAAGAACCCGGAAGCCGAACTTGCCTCTATGATTGGATTGGCAGATGTGAAGAACGATGTAGAAGAAATGGAAGCAAGAATGGAGCTAGACCGAAATCACCGGAAAAAGGCAGGGAAACGTAATGCTTCCGTAACGGAGTCGAAGCACATGGTGTTTTATGGTCCTCCCGGAACAGGAAAGACAACGGTGGCTCGTATCATGACGGCATATTTGCATCGGTACGGGTACATTGATGATAACCGGATGATCGTTGTATCCGGTAGCTTTCTTGCAGGGGGACAAGCGCAGGAACGAACTTCTGCAATCGTCAGACGTGCATTTGGCGGTGTCTTGTTTATTGACGAAGCCTATGCCATGATGTCAGGACCGTACGGGGATGCGGCAATTGCTACGCTTCTTCAGATGATGGAGGACTACCGAGATCGATTCGTCTTAATTATCGCAGGATATCAGGATGAGATCTTGAAGCTGTTAGGCAGCAATCCGGGCTTTCAGTCTCGTTTCTCTGATTACTTATTTTTTGAGAATTACAATATGATTGAGTTGCAGGAGATCTTTCAGCTGATGGCAGAGAGTGAAGGATATAAGCTCTCTCCAGGATCCGAGGAAGCTTTTAGAAGTGTAATCTTACGAGAAAGGACAAAGGATTCATTTGGCAATGCTCGTACCGTGCGCGTGATTCTGGATCGTACGCTGAATCGACATGCGTTGCACGTAAAGAGAGGTGAAGCATCAGAAGATTTGATTTCGAGAAATGATGTGTTGGAAGCAGCCGAGCGGATGCAGTGAAGTAAAGAATACGGACAGTTTTTTAAATACAGAAACCGGGGCCTGAAGATTTTCTCAGACTCCGGTTTTTACTGTACAAATCGTCCGCAAGTGCAGCAAAGATCTTTCTGAACAGTAAAGATAAGTCCGTAGAACCACCAGAAAGCCATCTTTTCGAGAGTAATGTACCGAATCTGTCCTATTTTTAACACAAAACATGCATTTTTCTTCAAATCTGCCGAAAGAAAAAAGATTTTTATCCATATTATTAATGTAGGAAGTATTCGGTTACTCTCCATGGTCGCTTTTGCGCCCAAGGAGCATTTATAGCACCGGAAAGGAGGAAGCAAGGAAGTCAATCTCCTTGCAACAGTTATGAGAAAGAATAAAACTCTTTCCCTCTTACTGAGTGCTGTCATGGCTGTATCAAATGTTGCACCCGTTTATGCGGATGTCGTTGGTACAGACGCCGGCGTAGCATCCGTAACGACGTCGGTTTTGCATGATGGTAGGACAGTAAACGCTGCAATTAAGCGTCTGGCAGGCAATGCAGTATCTAGTACGGAAGATACCATTGTTGTGGCAGATCAGTATGTACGGCGCATTGCATTCAGCCGCGGTGTGCCAAGTGATGTGCAGGCCGAGTTAATCTCATCGGCAGGCGCACCGGTTTATGCGTACTTCGAACCGGACTACGCAGAAACTACAGCAATGGCTGTAGACACTTCTGCTGTCATCATTGAAGATGAAAGTACAGTAGAAGCAGTAGAAGGAATCACCGGATCCGATGATGCAACAGGCGGCATCGTTGGAGGTGGAGCATTAAGCACAGGTACGATTGTGATCGCAACGAATGCAGATTCTGTATCTTATGGATCCGACACATCGTATATGTTTTCTGGTCTTACAGCACTGACAGATATCAGTGGTTTACATGGATTCAACTTTGCAGATGTTGAAGATGCAAGTTGCATGTTCTATGCAGACTCTTCTCTGACAGATGCTTCAGCTACGTATGATTATGTGTCAGAAAAGACACTGGTAGCTGAGAACGTCTTCCTCGGAACAGGTGTTTCTGAATCGGTGAAGGATTCCTGGTTTAGCCAAAAGGCAGCAGAACCGGAAACTGAAGAACAGACAGAAGAAATCAATGATGAGACTGACGTGCTGGTAGAAGAGCCGACCGAAGATGTTGTCATTGAAGAAACAGAAGGCTTTGTTAGCGGTGATCACACCGGTGATGAGCTGCAGAATTCTGTTGAAACAGAATCAGTTGTAGAACCGATCATCGAAGAGGTAGAAGAAGCATCCTGGAAAGAAGCCATGATGCAGGCTGAATTCTATCAGGGTGGTCAGACAATTGATGCAGATCTTTCTTCTATGCGTCTGATCCTGGCTACAGAAGAAGCAGGTATTGTAGTCGATCAGGAGAATGTTATCTCCTCTATGGATGGCCTTTATCTTCTGCAGTACGAATCCGTAGAGGATGCGATCATCGCAT
>JAUNAE010000101.1 GCA_030527765.1 Eubacteriales bacterium | reverse complement strand
GAACTTCGATGTCTGTTTTGTAGTCATATTCTGTCATCAGCATATTTTCCACCTCGCTTCCTCTTCGTCGTAGATATTCCGTCAGAATTCCATTGTCCATACATTCCTGTATCGCATGTTTATACGGCTCGTCGTATCCTTCCTTTTGATATTTTCTTACTGTATCAATAAACTGTCCGTACTCCTTCAACACCGGACACTTATCCAGGATTTCATGATGTGCTGCAGGGTTGATATTTATTACTCGCACAATCAATTCCACAGAAGGTACCTCTGCATTGGATTTCTCCGTAATAAACGCATCCGATAACTTGAGTACTCTCTCTTTCTCCGTGAAATTTTCTCCATTATAAAAAGTATAGAATTCCGGTCTCTGAATTTTCACCTGACCGCGTTTGTATCGTGCCCTCACCGGAATTAACATCTCATACACTCTTCCACAGATCATCAGATACCGTAATGGCATGTTCATATTGACCGTGGATTGATGTTCTCCGAATACAATAACCTTCTGGTCCACTTCAAATGAAACATCATTTTGAAAATTCATGTAAATCTGTTGATCAACCCTAAACTTTCGGATCTTGCAGTCCGGTTCCAACTTTGTGTGACCGCTGATTGCTTCGTACAGTGAGCGCTCATTTGCCTCAGCTGTTTCATCTGTGAAAAACAAATCCACAAAAACACTGTCTTTAACTTTTCGATTTTCTTTTCCATTCATGTCTGTTCCTCCTTTTAGGGTGCAGGAACAAACCTTCCTAGAAAATTTCTCTTTGAAAATTCTTCTTCGAGAATTTTCCTTGCAAATGGTTCATCATTCATACCATTTTCTCACTCTGTTCCTGCTCTTATTAAGTTGTATTAAGCAGGATTTCGTTGAAGCGAGTGCTTCATAAGAGAAGTGTTTGAAATGAGACAAATGCTTACATTCGCATTCATCCTATGACGTGAAATCTTTTGCTTATAAAAAACGTATCACTCATTTTCATAGCTGTCAAGGCATGCTCAATTCTTTTGAAAAAGCAGCTAAAAAAGGAGCTGCTGCAAATAGATGACTAACCATCTATTTTGCAACGACCCCTTTGTGAAACTCCATTGTCCGAATGTCCATTGATAGAACACTTATATTACTCTGAAGTTGGCCCTCAGCAAAGTCTCCGATACCGTGCCAAAAGCCCCGTCCCTGCGGCTACCCCTGCGACTAATTCACATACTGAAGCAGTACATACACCTGCTGTTTGGTCAATTCTGCTCCCCGCATATAGCCTTCTGCCTGATCCGAATAGGACGCCACTTCTGAATCCTTTCTGTTAATCCAGTCGATCTCACTTGGACGAAGCTGATCCTTGGTTCCCTCCGAATAAGACTGCCAGATTTCATTCAAGAGGGCATCCCACACATCCAGATAAAGCTGAGAACTGATGGAAAATCGATCGTTACCAGACTGGCTGCTCTGATAACTTGCCTTCAGCTGTTCCTCACGCTGGAGTGCATTCTGCAGCTTGGTGTTCCAGGGCTCCGGATAAGATGTACTTGCGGAACTGCTATCAGAACCTGCCTCCCCGGAAGTCTCCTCCTTGGCATAACCAATAAACCAATGGTCTGCTTCACTATTATGAATACAGCACTCCTCAAGAATTGTCTTATTATTGTATGTGTACGAGAGTGCCCACATGCTAAAAGACTCCGGAAGAGTCGAAACATCGGTTCCTTTCAAATAAAACGTCAGCTTGGAAGCAGGCTTTTCACCGTCAGCATCCAGCAAGCCATAAGGGAGGGTATACTTGTATAGCATACCATCCTTGATTTCGGATGAGTCTTTTTCATTCTTAATCTGGAATTTCGTGATCTGTGCCTCATAGACGTTCTCACTGATCTTCGTCAATTCCCCCAGCTTTCCACGGAAATCACTGTAATAGACCGTTCCATTATATCCGTCTCCACTCGATCCGGCATCTGTATCATGATAATTTCCACTGAAGGTTCCATCTGAAGAAATTTCCATACCCGTTCCCCATGCTCCAACTCCACTGGAAAATGAGAAACTCGTGTTGGAAAGATCAGCATAGCTGAAATCTCCTGCCTGAACCGTGCTTCCGGTAAAAAGTGCTGCAGTCATTGCTGCTGCCGCAATAAGTGCCGTTACTTTTCTCATACTTTCCCTCCCAATAATCACATTTTCAACATCGCAAGCATACTCGCTCACTCATGAATACAGGCTTCCTGCCCATCATCAAGCTTCTTTCGCCTGCTCCATAAGGAAGTCATATACCAGGTTATTACGGACAACTATGCGGATTTCCTGCTCTCCATAGTTTGTAATGAACTCCTCTGCAGTTTCAAATCCGTACTCTTTTGCAAGTTCCTCTGCCTTCTCCTGGAAAATCTCGTCTGTGACTTCAATTTTTTCTGTCTCTGCGATGGCTCCAAGGTACAGTTCTTCGTTAAAACCATTCTCCACATTGGTGCGAACAGTTGTCTCAAAGTCTTCTTCTGTCGTTCCCATATATGTTGTAAGGAATTCCTCAAAGGTTACTCCATAGTACTGCGCATACATTTTGTAGTAATTGCGGTAGTTTGCAGTTCCGAAGGCAATCAGTTCTTCCGGATACTCGGAGATCTCAGAATTCTCCATAACCTGATTCAAAAGACTGCTCTTCACTTCTGTAAGCTTTTCTTTTTCCTTTGTCTCCAGGAGCTCTTTTTCCACGGATTCGCGAAGACTCTTCACATCTTTGCACTCATCCTCTGTAATCTTTGCAGCCAGCTCATCGGTCATCTCCGGAGCACGCTTCACAGAATTCACCGTTACTTTGAAGGTAACTGCTTTTCCTGCCATCTCTTCATAATAGTTTTCCGGGAAAGTCAGATCCAGGTCAACGGTCTCTCCGATCTTAACACCGATCAGTCCATCTTCGAATCCTTCGATAAAGGAGTTGGAACCGATGGTCAGATCATAGTTATCTGCACTGCCTCCGTCGAATTCCTCGCCGTCCATCGTTCCCACATAATTGATGTTCGCAATATCCCCACTCTGAACTTCTCCTTCGGAAAGCTCCTCGTAGTCATCTGTGGTCACTTTCTGGTTCATGGCCGTCTCAATCTCTTCATCGGTCACGGAAACCTCTGTCTTATCCATGGTGAGACCTTTGTATTCACCAAGCTTCACATAATCCAGTGCAGAATACTCCGGACGAGTTACATTTTCGAATTCATAATCGATGGCGTCTGTCTCTTCAGCATCCGCGTCCTCAGTTTTCTCATCATCTGTCTTCGTGTCGTCTGTCTTATCTGCTTCAGAAGCGTCTGCATCTGTTTCTGCTGTTTCGTCTTCTTTGTCCGTTGTATCGGACTCTGCATCCGTCTCTTCCTTATTCTCCTCAGCAGCATCCTCTGCTGTTTCCTCTGTCTTTGTATCGTCTGTATTCTCTGCTGCGCTCTCCTCTGCAGTCGTCTCCGCCATAATGGAAATCGCACCGCTTCCTGTCATAAGGGTAAGAGCTGTCATACCGGACAACAGCATGGAAAAAATTCTCTTATTACGCTTCTTCATATTTGTATCAACCTCACATTATATAGTAGTAGTTTTTAGGGACCCTCTCCAAGGTCATGTAAACTATAAGTCACAGTCCCGTCAATTAATGTTTTAGGATAATGGTCATTCGCAATCCGCTTTGCCACTTGCTCCTAAGTTTAACATAATTCCATAATACGCAAATGTATCTCCGGTGTCAAACTTGTCACACAAAAATCACATTTTCCACCAACTTCCAGTCTATACGCTCATAAAACCGAAGTAACCAATCCCCTTCGCATCCCAAAACTTTCCCAATTCTACGTGCTTATTTTCATGAAATATTACTTTCAGAAAATATATTGTGATTCATCTTAATATTTGTTATTCTTGTATTGTACTAGTGAATATGCCGAATAATCAATTGCTAATCAAGTGTTTTTTAGGTAATTGCACTATTCCTGTCACTTTGTGACACCTCATGCCATTGCACTGTATCTAATTATGATAATTGGGCATCAGGACTCCGTCACTTCGTGACACCTCATGCCAAGAGAAAAGGAGGTTTTTTTATGAGAATCGGATGCGTGAAAGAAATCAAAAACAATGAATTTCGTGTTGGTCTGACCCCAGACAATGTGAAGAGTTACGTAAACGCCGGACATCAGGTTTTCATTGAGAAAGATGCGGGCATCGGCTCCGGTTTCACAACCGAAGAGTACGCAGATGCCGGTGCTGTGATTCTTGATGATCCAAAAGATGTCTGGGATAAGTCCGAAATGATGGTCAAAGTCAAAGAACCACTCAAGGAAGAATATGACTATTTTCATGAAGGTCTGATTCTGTACACCTACCTCCATCTGGCGGCAGACAGAGAGCTCATGGATGCCATGCTGGAAAAGAAACTCAAGGGTGTTGCATATGAAACTTTGATCGAGAGAGACGGAAGTATTCCTCTTCTTGCTCCTATGAGCCAGATTGCCGGAAGACTGAGTATTCAAGAAGGTGCCAAATATCTTGAGAAACCATTCGGCGGTGCCGGTGTTCTTCTGGCCGGCGTTCCGGGCGTTCCGAAAGCCAACGTTGTTATCCTCGGTGCCGGAACAGTAGGAACCAACGCAGCAAAAATCGCTGTCGGCATGGGTGCAAATGTTACCATTATCGATATTAATATCCGCCGTCTTGCTTACCTGGACGATATTTTCGGATCCAGAATTCAGACTCTCGCAAGCAGTGATGCCGTGATCGAAAAAGCGGTTTCCAACGCAGATCTGGTCATCGGATCTGTCCTGATTCCGGGAAAAGCTGCTCCGAAGCTGATGAAGAAGGCATATCTCTCCAAGATGCGCCCGGGCAGTGTCATCGTTGACGTTGCTGTAGATCAGGGTGGATGCTGTGAGACTACAAGAGTCACCTATCACGACGATCCGACCTTCGTCGTAGACGGTGTTGTACACTACTGCGTCGGCAACATGCCGGGAGCTGTTCCGAGAACCTCCACCATCGCCCTTACCAATGCCACCTTAAAATACGGTCTGGAAATCGCAGAAGCAGGTCTGGAAAAAGCATGCGAGCGTAATTCCGTGATCTATTCCTCCATCAATACCTATGATGGCCAAATCACCTGCAAGAACGTAGCCGACAGCTTCGGCCTTCCATATCAGGATGCCAGAGAAGCTCTCGCGTAAGTAAGCATAACTTGCATGTCACATGTTTGAAGCGACCTTGTGGACAGAATCTCGACTAGTAGACCATAAAGTGATTGGCTGAACCAATCAACTGTAATGAAATCTCATATATGAAGAGGGGAGAGCCGCCGGCTCTCCCCTCTTCTGTTATCCTTAAATCTTTGCCCTATAGCAAGTTATTGCAGTTCAGGTGATATGCGTGCCATTAGCCCCGTCCCCACGACATGGTAACTATATATAGTAATGACAATTTAACAACTTATTTTCACTTTTTCTTGATCTTCTAATCGAATCCACATATAATGAAATTATCAAAATGATAAAGGAGGTTTTCATGATGATTGTTATGCAAAATTTAGCAAAAGCACTTGTCCCAATTTCTCTGTTTAATCGTGGTCAGGCTTCGAAGATTTTCGATCGCCTTTCCTTTGAAAATATCCTCGTTGTTCTAAAAAATAATGTTCCAACTGGATACATTCTTTCTCCAAAAGAGTATGAACGTTACACTGAACTAGAAGAGAACTACATTCTTCTTTCCGAAGCATATGAACGTTTGCTTGCGAATGAAAACAAGCCCGGAATTCCAATGGAAACTGTTATGGCTAATCTTGGCATTACCCAGGAGGAACTCGATACACTGGAGGATGTTGAAATCGAATGAACTGGACAGTAGAATTTCTTCCCGAAGCAGAAGCCGATTTTGCCGGTCTGGATACTTCAATACAACGTCAGGTATTTAAGGGAATTCAGAAAGTAGCACAGAATCCCTTACCTTCCTTTCAAGGTGGATACGGAAAACCGTTAGGAAATAAAGACGGGCTTAATCTCACCAATCTCTTGAAAATTAAATTCCGTGATATTGGCATTCGTGTCGTATACAAAATCATTATCGACAACGGTATTATGAAGATAATAATTGTGTCTACCCGGTCCGATGAAAAGGTTTACAAAGAGGCAGCAAG
Source organism: Eubacteriales bacterium (assembly GCA_030527765.1). The sequence goes on along the minus strand of JAUNAE010000101.1, from coordinate 4,546 downwards.
GAGAAGACAAAAGCATGATCTGTAATAAACAAACAAGGGAGAGCCGACGGCTCTCCCTTGTTTGTTTCAATTCTTGTGGATATTCGCAAAGCGGACAGTAAAACGGACATTCACTGCATCCTTACCGTGCTTACGTGATCCATTACTTTCCCCTACATTCCTTACTTCACCGTTACAGCTTTGTATCCGGACTGGGTATTTCCGTTATAAGCTCTCACCGCATAGGTGAAGCTCTTGGAACTTGATGCCTTGGAATCCACATAAGACAGCGTAGACTCGCCTATCACTGATCCAATCTTTGTGAAGCCTTCTGTGCCGGTTTTGCGGTAGATGTAATAACCCTTCGCTCCGGTCACTTTGGTCCATGTCAGTTTGACAGTATTCACTTTGTTTGTACGGGCGGCGGTCACCGTCGGAGCTGCAAGACAGCGAATCGGCTTCTGCTCATAAGCGCCCTGGGTGCTTCCACTGTACGGACGCACTGCGTAGTAATAGGACACGCCGCTTGAAGCGGTCTTATCCACATAGGACGTTGCAGAAGCTCCAAGTGTTGCGATCTTCGCATAGCTTCCGGAAGAGGTCTTTCTGTAGAGATAATATCCGCTTACTCCCGGAACCTTCGTCCATTTTGCCTGCACGCCCTGGGTTCCATTGGACAGACTCAAAGTCGTACCCTTCACACAGAGGATGCTCTTGTTCTGATAGTTGGACTTGGTCTTTCCGCTGTATGCAACAACGGAATAGGTATAAGTGGTACCGCTCACTGCGGATGTGTCGATATACTGAACAACATCTTTCCCCACATTGGTCAGCTTCGTGTAAGAAGTCGAAGAGGTTTTTCGATAAATATTGAAGCCGGAAGCTCCTGTCACCTTGCTCCACTTCAGATTTACCCCGGTCATCCCGTTGGAAACCGTCAGTGCTGTCTCCTTCAGGAAAAGTTCTGTCGCAGATTCATAAACAACGACATCGCTGCCCTTATAGGCCTGAATGGTGTAAGTGTACTTCTTACCGCTTGTGAGAGGTTCATGTTTGTAGCTCGCTGTCGAAGCATTCGCAGTCGCAATCTTCGTCGTCACTCCCGTTGCTTCGTCCTTGCAGTAGAGACGATATCCCGCCGCAGAAGAATTCTTTTCCCAGGAGATCATCATGCCATTTTTTCCCGGTGCTGCGGAAACCTTCGGTATCTGGATGTACTTGAGAGATTTTGTCTCCTTCTGAGATCTGGCGTCGCCCAGAGCACCAACTACCATGTACCGATAGGTCTTGCCAACTTCCACATCCGTATCTCTGTATGTCCGAACAGTGGAATTTACGGTCTTTACAAGTTTGGTCGCACCACTGTCTATACGACGGTAAATGCGGTAACTGGTTGCATACTCTGACGCATTCCATGTAATGGAAATATATCCCGGACCCATCTGCGTCTTCGTCACACGGATGATCTCCTGCTCCAGAGCATCACATGCCGTGCGGTCAACGAACTTGATATTCCACTCATTCGCAAATCTTTCACTCTCCGTTCCGGTATATCCATAGATTGTGTTCGGAAAATGATAGAAAAAGGTGCTCTCTGAAATTGTCTGAATCTCTCTTGGCAGCCATAATGCGTCCAGTGCATTGAAGCCGGAGAAGCTTCCGCTCCTGATTTCCCTGAGAGAATTCGGAAGGGAAATCTCTTTCACATTCTCCATCATCATGAAGGTACAAATACCGATCACGGTAATTCCCTCCTCCACAACAATCTTTTCCGCTTCAAAATTCCAGCCAAACCAGTCATTCGGAATCAGTGTATATTCATCTTCCTTATTGAACACAGACACCCAGTCCTTTATCGCACCGGTTCCCTGAATGGTAAGAGTCTTTGTCGCGGCATCATAGTTCCAGGTCGCATTCGTGCCACAGGATCCACTGACCGGATACGGAATAATTTCATAATTGAAACCATGTTCTCTTGCATAGGCAACGGTTGCTGATCGTTCGTATCCACGGATCGTAAGACCGGAAACCTTTTCTTTGGAAGCAAGATAACCAAAAGCCTTTTCACCGATAAAATATCCTCCGGAGTAATGCGTCATATAATCTCTGTTTACCGGCTCTCTTCGGCAGTTATCCGTGATAGTCTTTAGAGCCGGACAATTATAGAAGGCATATGCTCCGACAGCCTCCATATTGATCGGCAAAGTGATCTGCTCAAGAGAAGTACAGCCCGAGAATCCATAGTTGTTTATATCTGTCACTTTCGACCATGTAATATTCTTAAGGGAACTGCAATTCATAAAGCATCCTATCGGGATGAACCGGACATTCCTTATAACAAGATCCGTCATTGCGGAGCATCCGGCAAAGGCATACTCACCAAGGTCAGTCACTTCATCCGGCAAATTCACATTGGTAAGAGAAGTACAGCCGGCGAAACCATATGCTTCGATCTCGTATAAATAGTCGTTGAATTTCACTGTAGTAAGACTGGTACAGCCCTCAAATCCATGTGCACGAACCATACCCATCCATTCCGGCATTGTCACAGTCTTCACGTTCTTCAACCCGTAAAAAGCATACTCTCCAACGGTAGTAACCGTTTTTGCAAAGGAAATAGCCTTAATATTTTCTGCGCCGACAATCTCGGTCCATGGTGGAAGGTTGTCCGCACTGTTGCTGTAATCCGGTATGTGACCCTGTCCAAAAATCTCAAGAAGTCCTGTTTTTTTCGTATATCTCCACTCCAGATAATAACCGCAATTTCCCTCGACTACCTCCTGATCATTCAGAGCCTTAAAAGTGATTCCACGGGCTTTTGCATAGGCCTGTGCAGTAGAACCCCGGTATCCATAAAGCACAAATCCACTGATTTTCTCCGGCTTATTCGTGCTGTAATTCGTCTGGTATCCAACAGCATTCTCACCAATCACTGCATTTTCATTTGGAATGGAAACTTCCTTCAGAGAAGTACAGCCCAAAAAAGCCTGCGCGCCGATTGTTGTCACGGATTCCGGAATGGATACCTTTGTGACATTATACTGATTATAAAAAGCCATCTCCGTGATGGAAGTTACACCGGAACTGATAACGATCTCCTGTATATTCTCATGCAAGTATGCCCATGGCGGAGATACCTCAATATACTCTGTCATCTCCCCGCTTCCCCAGATGCTGAGACGTTTGTTTTCCCTGTTCACTTCCCACTGCAGATTTTCTCCACAAGTTCCACTGTAGTGATCCCCTTCAATCAGAGAAATGCGGAAACCTTTTTCCTTCGCATATTTCTCAACCGTGCTGCCGGGATAGCAGTATACGGTAATGTCTTTGTTAAAAACACCATTGTTCTGGTTCTCCATTCGACCAATGGCACTGTCTGCAATCTCACAATCCCTGCTCAGAATCGTAATCTCCTTAAAAGATATACAGTCCGTGAAAACATGAGCTCCGATCTCTTCTACACCGGAAGGTATGGTAATTCTCTGCAGTTTCAGGCAATTATCGAAAACTGTAAAGTCCAGCGTTTGCAGGTTCTCAGACAGACGCACACTCTCCAGTCTATTACAGTACGCAAAAGCTGCGTGGCCTATTCTCGTAACATTGTCATCCATGTAAAAACTTCTCAAATTCGACATGGAATAAAAGCTGTCTGAATTGATTTCTTCAAATCCATACAACCGAATATGTTTGATTTCATCCCGCTGTATATCCGGAATGCTTGGCATAGAAAATTCGGCAAAGTATGCCTCCTCTGTCTTTCCGCGGGTCAGAACAAGAAGTCCTGTGGACTTTGTGTAAGTCCACTCAGTTCCGGTATTCGAAATTCCTGAAATGGTATCCTCGCCCTCCATAACGAGCTCTCCAGCTTCTTCTCCTGCCGAAAGCTCATCTGTCTCCAAATTCTCCTGATCTTCCCCATCAGATAACAGAAGATCCTCCTCTATTGTTTCTGTAAGGTCTGAAGAGCCTGTCCCACCTTCTGGAGTTTCAATCAGATTCGAGGTCTCGAAACTTCCTTCTCCTGTTTCTTCTGCATCGAGAAGCAATCCTTCCTCCCGCACTTCCGGAGCAGAATACTCCTCTGCCGGTTCTGCGGACAATTCTTCCATAGCAAAAATCTGCATCGGAACTCCCGTTGTCAGCATGGCACCGGTCAAACACATCGCAAGAATATTCTTCCATTTTCTCACACTTATCCCTCCTTTTCCTACCATTTCACACGTGCTGCTACTATAACTACATTGTACAAAAAGGCAGATGGAATTACCCCCTACCTTGTGACAGGTTTCAGCATTTTATTTTTGCGCTTTCATCTCGGAAATTGAATTACCGAGGATTCCCGTTGGTCATCCTAATCTTGGCATTACCGTGACTTTGCCCTATAGCAAGTTATTGCAGCTCAGGTGAAAAGCGTGCCATTAGCCCCGTCCCCACGACAAGGCGCATCAGAAAAGGCCATCCGGTTCTCACATTTGTGAGACCGAATGGCCTTTTCCTATGGATCTGCTATTTCACAGCCCCTGCATCTTTAAATTTCTCACATATGATTAATTGTCTCTTACTTAAT
>JAUNAE010000001.1 GCA_030527765.1 Eubacteriales bacterium | reverse complement strand
TTCCGAGGTCCAGCGTCGACAAGAGGATTTGAACCTCCGACCCTTCGCTTAGGAGCAAGGCACCCCGTACCTTGTTCCTAGTATATTTCCGTCATGTATTATTCATTGAAACCATTGATTTTACGGGCTTTTTTAGCTATCGTGGGCACCTGACTGTCAGGTTCTATATGCTCTCAGATTACCCCTGTTTGAACCAAATATGTTTGCAAAATGTTGGCATTAGCTAAAAAAGTTCTCAACCCCGAATTTCCAAAAATGAAAAGTTGGGTGTTCAACACAGTGTCAATAGATGCATCGGCCACCAAGTCCGTACTTTGCGGAATTGATAACTCTATTCAATTATTGACCTGTATAATCAATCTATATACTTATATTATACACTCCCACCGGCATCTTGTGTAGATACAAATTTGCGCGACAGAGAGCTAAATTGTCATCGGATCTGCTACTTCCCCGGTTGGTGAACAGTCAAGCGAACAACTTTCGTACTGATCATTTTGGTAGCCAACACTTCGGTTTTTGCAGCTGTTTTTCCGGATATGATACCTATAACACGTCTTTTTTCAGACCGCAAGGATGTCATCTTAATTACTTGACGTTTAATGGCGGCCAACTTGACCACCATTAAACGGAATCGTTCTTGTTCTATTTTCAGACTGCGATATTGCTAAGAAAATTGCATATTAAGAATACTATATCAAATAATAGCAAGTCTTTCGTCCGGCACCCTCTCTAGCAATTGTACCTTCTTCAACAAGCTTTTTTAATGCTGCTTCCACAGAAGAACTTCCTATGCTAGGGCAGCCTAGCAATACATCTTGCTTTTTAAAAATACCTATTTGTTTAATAAAATATATTTTTAAAATATAATATTATTTAATTTTAACTCCTGATTCTCTTGATACATAAATTCTTTTTTCAAACTCACGATAACATGACAAAACGACTCCAAGCATATATTTAATGAATTCCTTAGGATCATGCTGATTATCATGCCATCCTTGGTCACTACTTGCAAGCGCATCATAATACTCATCCTTTGTATCTGCTATCGCTTTTTCAATACTAATATATTGACCGACCATAAATCCACTCTTATACAGCAAGAGCAATGTTAACAAACGGCTCATTCTACCATTACCATCGTTAAAAGGATGTATACATAAAAAATCCAAAATAAAACATGGAATAAGAATCAATGGTTCCAATTCTTCCTTCTCAATCATTTTGCTGTAATTACTGCATATCTGTTCAATTGCATCTGGCGTCTCATATGGTTCTAATGGCTGAAAAATCACTTCTTTTTCACCATTCGGAAGTGTTTTCGCTATCTCATTTGCTGTAGACTTAAACTTCCCACCATACGAAAATGCTGTATACTTAAGCAACTCACCATGTAGTTGCAAAATATGATTTGGATTCAAATGAATGTATGAGTAGCTTTCATGAACCATATTTAATGCATTCCTATATCCAAGAATTTCTTTTTCATCTCTATTTTTCGGAGTTGTTTTGTTTTCTACAAGCTGTTTTAAGCGTGCTGTAGTTGTTACTATTCCCTCAATTCGATTGGATGCCTCTGTACTTTGAATTTTAGCAACTTCTATCAAACGATCTAATTCTGCCGGTTTTTGTCTAGTATATAATTCCTGACGTCCCTTAAATTCATATATTTTAGCTATATATAATATTATTTCATTATCCCAAGTACGATTTTTTAAATGTTCATAATCAAATTCTTTCATAACTATCGATCTCCATTTCTCCCAGCATGACTTCTTTTCTCCCAATTTTATATCATTTTTGGGAGATTAACAATATGATTGGGAGATAATATTGCGTAATGTGAAATTTTAAATTCTAGACTGTCTGAATTATTCAATTTTATTGTTCCTCATTTTTGCACTTTGTGCAATTATTGGGAGCCGTTTAAACTTCCCATTCACAATAAAAGTTATCCTCATCATCCCATGCAGTATATCCTTCACAAGTTCGTTCTCTAACATAAAATCACTAATTTCTCTGTTTTCCTTAGTACATCCAAAGAAAGCAAATTTATCAACCAAAGAAACAAACTTTTTCTTCAAAGAAGCCAAATTTTATCAAGGGAAGCAAAATAGAAAGCCAAATTTATTTTGGTTCTTTGTTTGCTTTTTATTCCGTAAATTTTAATGGTGGCCAACTTGACCACCATTTCATTTCTTTCCATCTAATCCATATAACTTCTCTTTTATTTTCCTTCCAGAGATCTGGCCAGTGTAGTTAAGAGTGCTGCCATTTCCGGATTGGAAAGCACCTTTGCCAGAAGCTCTGCATCTACCTCAGATGGAAGCTCTACAGTTTTTCCCATCGCACTGGCACGCATACTCGGATCCAGTTCTTTCTTCTCATAGAATGCCTCTTCAAAAAGTTCCGCATTCTTTCTGCGATCATCATCAATAATGTGCGAATAGACATCCGTAACCATATTGATCTGTGCATGTCCGGAGTCTCCTTGAACAGCTTTGATATCACCGCCATTTAGTTTCAGCTTATAGGTAACACTGGTATGGCGAAGACTGTGGAATACGACCGGTGGCAAATCATGTTCCTTGATCAGATTTTTCAGAGACTTACGGATAGCTGCATCTCCGATTGGAAGTCCAAACGGTGTTGCCATAACCAGATTATAGTCAAGGTACTCATCACCCAATGTTTCCTTAATCTTATCCTGTCCTGCTTTCCATTCTACCAGCATCTCCGCTACTGATTTTGGAAGAAATATCTTACGGACGCTGCTCTCAGTCTTTGGAAGCTTCAATACGCGAACGGTCTTCGTTAATTTGCTCTCTTCCGGAAAAATCAGGATCACATCTTTTCCGTGCAGTTCCTGAATCACATCTTTGTCCACACGCTGCAGTTCCTTATCCACATAGATAAAAGCACGATTCTCAGCAATAGATTCTTCGGAGATATCCACGCAGTCCCAGGTCAGGCCCAACAGTTCTCCCATACGAAGGGAACAGGAAAATGCCAGATTCAAAGCCATCTTCAGACGTTCGTCATCACACACTTCCAAGGCATGCATCAAGGTTTCCGCTGTCCAGATCTCACGTTTCTCAGCCTTATGCTTCGGTACGGTCGCATAGATCACCGGATTTTTTACCATCAATTCCCACTTCACGGCTTGCTGAAAGCAGCTGCGGAGAATCTTATGGATATCACGGATCGTTGAGGTCGTGACAAATTCTGACGAACGCTTCCCGGTTGCCGGATTGATGACCGCAGGTGTTCTGAGAAGCCTCTGGTAATACTTCTCAATAAAACGCGTATTGATATTCTCCAGCTTATCATCACCGATGATCGGAAGAATATAGTTGTTGATGGTACTCAAATTGGACGAATAGGTCGACAAAGCCCACTTTTCTTTCCCATATAAAGCTACATACTCATCGAACAGATCCTTGACGGTTTTACAGATGGGAATAACCAATTCCCCTGTGAGTGATCGATATTCGACTTCCTTCTTTCGCTTTCTCGCCTCAGACATGGTCTTATAAGTCTCCCACTTCTGCCTGCGCTTTCCTGTCTTGTCCTTATAACTGTATACGACACAAAATCTGTTCCTTCTTTCAACAATTGATGCCATGCTTTTCCTCCTTCTTTCTACGCTGTTTTAGCTGTTCTTCAAAATGCTTTCTGGGGATCCGAATCACATTGCTGTCTTGAACGGCTGCTATCTTTCCTGTTTTGATCCACTTATGGATGGTAGAACTTTCCGTATTTGCAATGAGGGCAGCTTCCTTCATCGTCAAATAATCTTTATTTCCGACATTTTTTCGGTTACCGTCACGATCGACCACCATATGTCTGTATGCTTCCAGACTTCGATTCTTTTCTCTTTTCCCTTTCTTCGCTGTCTGTTCAGAGACAAGGCGATACTTGTCCTGACTGCCATACCAGGCATAAAAGCTCTCCTTGGTCACCCTTCTGTGTCCATCCAATTCAATGGTTTTCAGAATATCTGATGTTTCTAATAGCCGGTAAACCTCTGATCTGGTAATCCCCAGAAGTCTTGCCATCTCCGGCATTCTCATAGTGCTGTCATACAGGCTTTGCGCTTTCTCACGATCTTCTTCATTGCGAAACCTGTCCTGACTGGCATACCACTGGTCAAATGCTTCCTTTGGATAACGTTTCCAGAAATCGACCAGAATGTACTCTACGCCGGCTCGATTCATCTGTTCATAGACATGTCCCTCCGAGATATGCAGCATCTCTGCAATATCTCTTGCCGAATAGGAACGTTGCTTTAACTCCAAGCCCGGCTCCTCACCGGTGATCTTGTGATACTTCACTTGATTGGCATACCACTTCTCGAAGCTTTCTAGCTCCACCATCATTTTTCCAGCAACCATTTCCATCTTGAAGAACTTCCGGTGCACCAGCCAGTAGCGGCCTGTTTTCTTCAGTCCCAGAAGCCGCCCCATCTCCGGCACGGACATATACTTCTTCTCCGGTGACGGCAGACGCTTGTATCCGTTACGCTGTTCTACTTCCTTGGACAGCACCTCAAATTCTTCTTCCTTGGTTAACGGGTTATAACACACGACAATACCTCCTTGGTCATACAGTAACTTATATTTAGAAAAAGCGTTAGGATGTCACATCAGACCGAATGTCACATCCTAACGACTCTCGCTACTGATTCTGATCCAACCACTCATCGAAGCTTTTCTTGGAGATGCGGTACCTGCCGCCAACCATCACCCAACTGAATTCTTTCTTCTTGAGCAGCTCATAGATACACTGCCTGCTTACACCTAAAATCTCCTGCAGTTCTCCTACGGAATAACATCGTTTGTCCATATCTCATTTCTCGCTTTCTATATTTCTTAAGGGCTTCCCTTATCATTTTCTAAATACAAAAAAGTCGAAAAAAGTTTAGGAATTACAGCAAAAGATTTGATTTTTATCCTCGTAAATACATTGCTCGCATCTTCTTAAGAATATTGGCGACTCTCTGACTTAAAGCTCCCTTGGTGACACCAAGCACCTCAGCGACTTCCTTCTGCTTCATACCGTCAAAATAAATGGACTTGATGATGAACTGCTCTTCCTTGGTAAGCTTTCTGATATTGTCGTGAAGAAGTCTGCTTTCTTCTTCCTGAATCATCAATTCCTCCAGACTTTGCTGTGTTTCATCCGCCAAATCGGCTACAGAAAGACCCTCACTGTTTTCACTGAATGCACAATCAAGAATCTCCGTTCTCTTTGTCTTACGCTTGTTCTTCTTCGGAACTTCTCCTTCTGCCTGCAGTGACTGCAGTTCTTCCATCTCAAAATCCTCTTCCTCAGATTCCGGTGCCCACTTGCGACTGCGATAAATCTCATTACGATACTCAGCGAGCATTACCTTTGCTACTTCCTTGGAGATCTCATAGAATACTCCATCAATCTTTGCATAGTATTTTCCTTCGTATTTGTATGGATGCTGTACGTACATCTTCTTTTCCTCCTGAATTTGAAATCTTGTTTTTGGTTTCAAACTCAGAAGCGGAGGTGCACGCACTCTTCTGATACCTGTGATCATGACTGATTTCCTTCCATCACGCGGTCATAGACAGACCCGTGGCTTTGGCCGGAAATCATTGATTTTCAGGCATCAAAAAAAGCCCCATCAGGCTTTTACACCTAATAGAGCTTTTCAAAAATCTTATTTAATTGTCCTGCTGATCTTCTACTTCCAGCATAATCATTGTATCAGTCCGAAGTATCAGAGGTATCTCATATACAAGGGAAATCGTATCATTGCTGCCCACAAAAGTATCAATGTGGTGAGACTGTCATTCAGGCAAAAAAAGAACAGCCTGTCTCCATAACACGCTGTCCTAAATCTTCTGTTTTATTCCTTGCGAACAGTCACTTCAGCATAAAGTCTCCGCCATAGCTTAACATTCCTCTTCCACAGGGAAGGAAGGCTTATATCGCTTATTGGCTGACTGTGGTACAACGATCTCAAAAAAATAATAACCCAGATATCTCAGTGCGGCTTTCTTCTTTCTGTAAAAGGTTGCTCTGCTCATACCAAGCTCGATCATAATATCCACATCCGCAGCACCTTTATGCCTGCAATAGCAGCTGTAAAGCACTTCATAATATTCCTCACCGAAATGCGGTGTAAAGTATTTCACCAGTGTCATTGCACGATGAACCATATCGCACAAGCCATAGATCAGCATCACATTGTTCATTTCTTTCTTCAGATGTCCGATCTTCATACGGTAATCATAAGCATCCATATATTGAAGAGCGTAGGCCATATTCTCATTGATCATATCCTGGCATTCCTGCTCCAGTTCTTCCAATACCATCTGATTCTCCAGAATCAGTTCCTGATAATCACTCATCAGTGATTTAATCTTATTATAATAGAGATCCATACGCTGCTCCGTATGTCTCTTTGCATTGATCGTAATCTCCTTAAAAGACTTAATCGCATAGTCTCTTTCTGTCATCTATCAAAATCTCCTTCATCGTTTTGAACCGGATCTGGCGGTTCTACTCCCACTTCCCTGTGATTTTGAATGGGAAGCAATAAATCAAGCTTCATTGCAGGCACCGGCATACTCAGGACGAAAGTGGAACCCGTTCCTGTGCTGACTCATATGCAATGCACCTTATGTCATTCTGCAGAGGGCAAAAGGGAAAAGGTCAGCTCCCTACAGATATTATTCATTCTTTTTAATTATGCTGTCTTCCGTTCCATAAACCACTTATCGAACTCAAAGTATAAATGGCATTCCTTACCGCCAACGACCACCGTATACATGATCCCCGTTCCTCCGGCTCGACGATTGGCACATCGTTCCTTGCCCTTGACACGATCGATCTCGTATCTCTTACCATCTTCCCAGACAAAAGATACCGGCAGCATCACGCCGTCTGTATCGAATTCAGCCATGACCTTCACATATACCTTTAATGTATCCATCCTTGCTCACATCCCTTGATTTGTTAGTCTCATCGGAACTGTTCAAATATCGATTGTGGGATTTTTAATACTCGAACATCTGTTCCTACCTTGCACTTGTATTATATATCGCTTAAAAAGCATTATCAAGTAGCACATCTGCCGCATTTAAGGATTTATAATCTATTTTGCTTGCTTTTCCAATAAGTATACAGTATAGTCATATACAGGAAATCATGACCCCTTGGAGGTGGAAATACATGAGATTTAGAGATTTTGGACAGACAATTGCAACCAAAAGAAAAGAAAAAAAGCTCTCACAGCCTCAATTGGCTGAGCTTCTGAATCAGAAGGGACTGAACGTAAAAGCGAATTCCCTGAGTAAATGGGAGAAAAATGTAAACTCCCCGAACGTACAGCAATTCTTCACGCTCTGCGAAGTACTGGAGATTGAAGACATCAATGAAACTTTCGGTGTCGCTATTGAAAACAACCTATATGCCCAGCTTAATTCGGAAGGTCAGAAGAAAACGCTGGAATATATGAACCTTCTGATCAAGAGCGGCATGTATGTCCGTGAAGAACCAGTCTACATGACTGAACCGCGTATTCTACGCTTTTATGATCTTCCGGTATCTGCCGGAACCGGACAATTTCTGGATTCCGACCAATTCTCCGAAATCGAGGTAGGCGATGAAGTATCCTCAAACGCTGACTTTGGTGTCAGAGTTGCCGGAGACAGTATGGAACCACTCTACTGCGATCGCCAGGTGATCTGGATCCATGAACAGGAAACCCTGGATGAAGGGGAAATCGGTATCTTCTACCTAGACGGTGAAGCGTATGTCAAAAAGCTTCATCATACCGATACCGGCATTGAACTGATCTCTCTGAATCCTAAATATACTCCGATTCAGGTAAAACCCGGAATGCGCTTCAAAGTATTCGGAAAAGTTGTCGGATAAAAATACGGACTGGTATCTACAGCAGATCCACTTGGATCCTCACTGCAGACACCAGTCCGCTTTCATTTTGCTATTCTAAAATTCTTCATACCAGAAGATAGCTTCCACCGGCCGATCGAAATATTCTGCGATCTCGTACAGGAGCTGATAGGTCGGATTCTTGAACTTATTACGCTCCAGCCTGCTGATATTATCTCTGCAGCTGCCCACCAATACAGCTAACTCCTCCTGTGTCAGATTATTGTTCGTGCGGATCTCCCGCAGACAATTCTTCAATTCTTTCATCGCACATCACCACCCCGCACTTTATCGATAGACTTTCCGTCTACTCATAAAATGTAGCACAAAGCAATGTGCAAAAATCACGACAACCAGAAATATCTAGTAGTTCCGCAGCACATCCAACATATATTCCTTATACTGTTGCTTCACATTTTCCGGTCCTACGAGCTTCATACCGGATCCGATACCCGTCAACCAGCCAAAGAACTGTGGACTCACCGATACCACTACCCTGACTCTAAAATGATCATCTCCCTGTGGTGTCAACCACACATCATGACCAAATCGATCGATCACAACACCGGCCAGTTCATTCCGGCACTCCAGAATAATCTCTGTATCCACACCGCCATACATTCCAAATGTCTTCTTAGCAAAGGCAGCCAAATCAAAATTCTTGAAGGACTCCTCGCCCTTACGTTCCTCATCGACGATCTTGGTATGCTGCATCTTATCCACGCGATAATGCTTGATAATACCGGCTGCTGCATCATAGGCCACCAGATAATAGTTTTCATCATCCCAGGTAAGTGCCCACGGACTGACTACGTAGAAGGATCCATCTTTTTTCAACTTCAATTCCTTCTTAACTGTCCATTCAGCATACTGGAAAGTGATCTCCTTATTCTCATAGATGGCAGTATGAATATAATCTACGTTATAATAGACGGTCTCATTCTCCGTCTTCGGACGATTGACAATAAACACATACTTGGAAAGCATCGCAGCGTCCGTCCTGCAGCACAGCTTCTCCAGCTTTTTGATCAGCTCCTTCGATTTCTTCTCCGTGATAAACTTGGAAGACTGCACCGCATCCACCAGAAGCTTTAACTCCGGCAGTTCAAAATCCCTGGCACCAATGTAGTAACCCGGATTCTTTCCCTTCTTCTGCTGGATATCCAGTCCGAATTTATCCAGAACTTCCATCTCTGTATATATTGTTCTTCGATCCGTACTAATGCCATATTCCTGATCCAGAATCGTACATAAGTCCGATGCATTCAACATATGCTTATCATCAGTACGTTCCAAAAGAATCTCCATCAGGCGTAGAGTACGGAGTTTTTGATCAAATGAAGCCATTGGCTATCCTCCTCCGCTTTTACTATGCAATTTTTATTTAATATTCTTCTCTATAACCCTTTGGAGACGATTCTCTAATAGGTCTTTTTTATCTGCTGCACCATGGCATCCAGAAATTCCTCGATAGTTGGTTTCCTATCACCAAACAACTTCTGCCATGTTGCTGTCTGCTTCTTATATCCTTCCTCAATCGCAAACTCCATCTCTGCTCGTATTTCATCTACGGTCACATGGTGCTGTTTTGCTAATGTCTGAAGTACAGAATTATTCATCTTATCACCGCCTTTCACGATAAATTATATTGCGTAAAAAACGGTATCTTCAATCTAAATCGTTCGTAAAGTTTCGACATAATTCGCCAAACAATAGGCGCTCCCTTATTTTCACCAGATGCAGACAGTGTCAGAACCTACCAAAATTTCAACGCTACACTCCGCCGGGTGAGCCGAGGCGCAGAAATGATGTAGCTCCACCAAAAGAAAATTAAATATAAGAATACGTTTTTTGACGCTTCCTTCTCCGCATCGTGGATGAGTACAAGACCTCCAGAAAGTCCTGTTCAAAAATCTCTCCCACAATTTGGCTTTCATAGATAGTGATCAAGTAATATGTGAAAAGCAGACGTTATTGGTGTACCTTTAAGAAAAAAGAAATTTACTATTGTTTATCAGCATAAGCATACCTCACCTTAATAATAGATGCTGAAAAATGGCACTTACCATACTTCAACATCTTATTTATCAATTTCTAGTGAACGACATATTCTAAAGGTCTCATCATCGATTCAATCATTGTCTGCTCTTTTTCAGTACACTCATAGCGAGCATAAAGATCGCCATCACTCCACTCGCGTGAATAATCCAAATATGGTACAAATCGAAAATTTTCTTTAGATATCGCCATAGAGCTGTATGTTTCATGTAACAAAAACCTAGGCAGTTTCATTGTCATATACTTCGCAAAATGAATCGCTTCTTCTTGCGTATCAAAATAACTCAGTAAAAGATATGTATCCGTAAAAACAGTATTTCTTCCAAAAATATGAACCGTTGTTATAGCTCTATATCCCACTGACGGATCGACACCTACTTCACCATTTCTTGGTACACTTCTTCCGATTACGACCTTATACTTATCGATTAACTCTTGGTTTTTTTGAACAATATCACGCGAAACATATGCGAGATCTAATTGATTTCCCTTTTGACTACATACCAATGTCAACTGATGGCTGGTATCTTTTTTCTTTTGTCCATGTTCAGTGGTAGAAATACCAAATACATTTCTTGAAAAAACATACCGATCCATTTTTTCATCCTCGCTGTTAGTAATTCTCTCTAATAGTTTCACAGATATATTATTGCGGATTAAAATATCATATTCATCTAATTTTCTCTCCATGCTATTAATATCAGCACCTCTTACAGACGTAAAATTACATAATCCATTGTAATTACTGTCCCACAAAAAGTAACTAATACCTCCCGCAATATCTACACCCTTAAAACATTCGTTACTATCTACATAATCAATAATCTTTCTAATCCTTTTATCTGCTAACATTTCTGCACGATAGTCATCTAATCCCTTTCCACCAGCAAACCATCGAGATGGCGTAATCATCGAAATATACCCCGGAGCGAGACTTTTTGATTGTTGTACAAAGTACTGATAGACAGGGCTAGAGCTATTTCGATTTCCACCATCCATCTCCTGATATGGAGGATTACCGACAATTGCATCAAATTTCATCTTTAGATTTCTCTCCTTCTTCCATAATCTGGGTTTCAAAACCCGATCTGCAAATTGTTGTTGTTTGTTTTTCATCTGATTGATTAGATCATCAAAACAATGTGCATTAACTTTTGCATTATCAAATCCTACAAGCGTCCGCTTTGTTATCTGCTTGGCCATAGGTGTTTTGCAGATGACAAAGACGTTTTGCTCTACTGTAGCTCTCCATATATCACGCTCAGTTTCAAGTGTTATCTCATAATTCAATGAAAGTGTCTTACGTCTTGCACGATAAAGACTATAAGCAACATACAGAGGATAGAGACCTGTCTTGGAATTGATTTCCAATATCTGTGCTTCCGGATTAGCAAATGTATCAGCAGTAACTTGCCCCTTGTCCACAAAGCGAGGAGCATCCAAGGTTTCCTTATGTTCTTCATCAAAGAAGTCGTAGCCACCCAAGCAATCAGCCATATGCATATTAACAACACGCCATGGTGTGAGCACTGTCTCCTTATCTGGGTTCTTGAAATATGCAAAGAGTCCTGCAATCTTCTTAACACGATCAGTAGGATTCAAAGTATCTGCTTCACGAGCAATATTTCTGATTCTCCGTCCTGCAGCAATGAAGACATCTTCATCGTAGTATTTTCTGAATTCTGCAAATACAGCTTTGGTTACACCTGTTGGCATAAATTCATCCCAAGATGAATCATCCACCTGCTCAACGAAACGATCTAACGTGATTTCCTCATCATAAGGGATATCAGCACCGTAAATAAGCAGTGGCATACGGATAGAAATACCACGCAAAATAGAGATAGCATTATTTCTATTAGCTTTCTTTTTCTTCAGTTCTTCAAGCCGTGCCTTTTCTTCTTCGGTGAGTTCTTTTTTCTTTTTCTTCTTGTCGAGTTTTTCCTGTTCTTCGTATTCCTCGTCTGTCAATCCCTGCTTATTGACATCGATGTCTTTTGGCTTTTCCGCTGCCTTGGACTTACCAATGATTTTCTTCAGATCCTCAAACTTCTTCAGATCCAAATCTTGCAATTTGAACAGCTCATCATTGTATAGATTTGTATCATCGAAGCCATTACGTACAACTTTATCAGCATAGGCTTTCTTCAACTGCTGTAACAATTTGTCTGCCTTGTACTCCTTCATCTGAGAGCCAGCGATTGAAATAACCGGACAGTAGTTTAGGAATTTACCAAGTATCTTGCGATCTCCATCATTTGTCTTTCCAGCTTTTCTCGAAACGGAAACAGCTTCAGATATCATCTTCAGTGTTCGATCCGGTGCAAAGTCAAATACATAGGCAGTCTCTTTTATTTTTCCGTTTTTGTTACATGGAGATTGTACACGAAAAATAGTCTGCAGGTAGTTAGCTGCAGATGTAGAAAAGGATCCAGACAGCATAAATACAGCTGTCCACTCTTTAACCGTTACACCTGTAGTCAGTTTGCCGCATGACAGAGTGATTGTATACGTATCAACTTTCTCAGCCTTTGCAATTGCTTTTCTAACGCTGTTCAATGCATCTGCTGATTCCTCATCGTCACTTCCTGCAACATTAACAATTTCAAACTGTCCATTACCAAAAACAGGATGTTTGCCCATGAGTGCTTTTAAAGCCTTCGCTTCACGAACCCCCGGAACCATCCATAGTGAGTGACGGAATAAATCTCGGTACTCTTCCCTTGAAAATGGATAAGCGCTCTTATCATCTGATTTTGTCATCAGATTCAGAAACGACCAGATATCCTGTTCATGCACAAAGTCTCCAATATTCGCTGTGTCCGGCATCTGAGCATAGTCTGCTTTGAAATCACCTGTCCATGTACGGAAAAATTCATGGAAGTTAAACGCCTTATCTTCATAAGTAATATAATTGCCGTTATGCAATAAATCACCAAGGTCATAGGTATAGATTCTAAGTTCCGGCAATTCATCATATGGATTGGAATCTCCAAAATGAAGCTTATCCCATTCAGATTTATTTTCCTGCTCCATGATGTAATCCCATGTATAGATAGAATCATCATCATACTCATCCATGATATTGAATGGTGTGCCGGAAAGAGCAAGGAGCTTAGTCTTGTGTAAATCCTCTTTTACGATAGCTTTTATAGTATCATCACCCAGTGCGGTTTTTGTGCCTTCATGAGCCTCATCAACAATGACGCAGTCCCAAATAGTATCAAAGATATCCTTATTCTTACCGAATTTACCGCCTACAACTTCAGAGCCTCGTAAGTCCTGAATG
Organism: Eubacteriales bacterium; assembly: GCA_030527765.1. The sequence continues at coordinate 24,178 of JAUNAE010000001.1, read as the reverse complement.
GAAGCAAAATAAATAAAGCTGCCATTTGTTTTTACTAAGTCCTCTACAGTATATCCTTTACTCTTTGCTCCATAACGATAGCCTGTCCCATGAAATATTTTTGTGAAATCCTCATACCACCCCTCATTTACAACAGGTCTGTGAGTAAGAATGATGGATTTTTTGTATCCGCATTGCCGTATTACTTCAAGAGCACTCAGCGTCTTACCAAAACGCATTTTTGCATTCCAGAGCATACGATCTCCTTTTTTGAACTGTTTTACTGTCCGTTCAATGGCTTCTTTCTGTTCCGGTCTGAATACAATAGGAATGAATTCTGTAACAGTAGAATTGCTGAGATTGGCAAAATTCTTTTTTACAGCTACAATCGCTTCAATAGCGGTTTCCTTATCAATCCGATACCACTCACGTCCAGTAGTATCATCGATTTTGGCTTTTTTAATTCCTGAATTTTCAAGAACTTTGTGTACTTCATGATCACGAAAAGCTTTTAAAGAGAATGAGCCGTCCTTACCTTTCACAGTTTTTACGGCAAGTTCTGTATGTAATAAATTTGGTGTTACACCGACTGTATTGGTATACTCCTTAATTCGTGCAAGAGCTGCCTGATTTAATGCACGACAATTAGGAGGCAATTTATCAACCGCCTCATCAGAATGTAGTGTGGCATCACCGATCTTTATTAATCCTCTGTGCTTATCATCATCTACCGTAAAGGCATAGATAACCTTATAATCGAACGCACTTTTAAAGGCTATTTTTTTCTCTGTATCCATGCTATCTACCTTCCTTTATCATACTTCGGAATTCTAAACTGTTGTTAGAACGCCAATCAAAAATCTTACACGGTATCGGCTCTCTATCATTCGGTTTTTCCATGCTGTCATCCGGAAAAAAATCAAACAGTGTCATCTGTGTATTTACTCTCGGTCTTTCAGAAAAAGGTGCTGTCATTGTGATTCCATCCATCTGCCATATATTCCATGAAATAATCTTTGCTATCTGTTTGAGTATCGGCAAATCAGGTCTATGTCCAAACTTGTACTCCATATTTTCTATGAACGTGTAAAGGAGATTTTCTCTCGCAATTAAAATATTATCTCCCTGATATTCATATCCGTATGTACTTTGATAAGCTCTGATAACCCATTTAATCCATTCCTCTTCTTCATCTACATTTTCATTAACAATGCGAAGCTTTCTGTCGAGTACACCAATACGTTCCGCTAACGGTATTTCATGTCCGGTTACAGTATCATATCTACTCACTAAATACGGTGCCTCTCCACAACTGATCTCCAGTCGTTTAGAATCTACATATTTTTTCCATGTTTTCCCCTCAGGAAATTGGATTTTATCATCTGTTGCTTTCCATGAACGCTCTGTACATGTATTAAAGACATCTTTTCTACCAAACCAAGCTTCATCAACCAGATTGTTCTGTTCATTGCATACCCACGAGGGAGTAAATACTTCAGCTTTATCTTTTGTACGCTTTGTTCGCTCCTCTTGAGTCTTTGCAATTCTTGGCTGAACTAGCTTTGTATTAACCCCAGTTACTAGATCTTTGGTAATGGGTTCCTGCGGACTATAAAAGACACCATGTGAAATATAGTGTTCCGTAGCCCAACAGATATTCTTTTTTGTAGTGCGATCTTTTAGTAAAATATCAAAAAGTTCCTCACTCATTTCTGCAATTTCTTGTTCTATAATATCTATCACTCAAATTCCTCTTTCATATAATTTATACCCATCGTCCCATAGCTGTTATTCTCTTCTTTTAATGTATTTTCCACTTTTTATTCTTTGATCACTTGGTTTCACAGCATTTTCAGGAATCACCCAAAAGGATCCAATTTTTGTAGCACCTGGAATTCTATTCTCATTACAGAGCACTTGCACTCTTCGAATAGAAATCCCCCACTTTTCGGCCGTTTCTCTCAATGATAAATATTCCATATATTTGTCCTTTACATATTCTAGTAGACGATACAATAAATCATTTTAATTATATGCGAAAAGACGAACAAAATCAATTTCTGAACATATATTCAGCATGTGATATTTGAATTTAATTTCAAAATACTCCCTTCGAACCCAAAATGCTCGAAGGGAGTATGCCTAAAAAATCTTCGATTTATCTGTCACCTACATTTTCAAGAAGCAAACATAATATTTCAAAACATATTTCCAGTCATCTCTATCCTATCTGCTAAAAATCAAACTCATCCGGATCCAATCCTGCATCCCCCAATACTTCTCGTCTCTCGTGTGGGTCCATGAATTCCAATTCATCGTAATCCAGTCCTGCATCTGCGAAGATATCCGGTTCGTCATCTGCATCAAAAGAATCAAAGGATCCTGTGTTATCACGCTTCATTGTTTCATCTAGGAACTGAAACTGTACAGCTCTTTCGAATATGTCCAGTTTTCCATCTCCATTGAAATCAAACATCTTATCTAATCCAAACATCGTATCCCTCCTCGAAATTATAACTTCTCCATTCTTACCTTAAGCAAATGGCAGCTCATCGTCGACTCCATCCGGAATACTCATAAATCCATTAGCATCCGTCTGATCTGCAGGTCTATTGAAATTATTCTGTGTTCCATTTCCTGCGGCCGCTTTACTTTCTGCGAACTCCTGCTCTTCTACAACGATGTCTGTTGTATATACCTTCTGTCCTTCGCGATTGGTATAACTGCCAGTCTGGATTCTTCCGGTCAGTGCAATCTTAATTCCTTGCTTAAGATATTTTTCTGCAAATTCTGCATTGCGACCAAAAGCCACGCAGCCGATGAAGTCTGCACTCTGCTCTCCGTCTCGTTTAAATCTTCGATCAACGGCAATGGTATATCTTGCCACCGCCGTTGCATTTTCTCCGGTTCCATATCGAACTTCCGGATCTCTTGTCAGTCTTCCCATAAGAATTACTTTATTCATGATCTTCCTCCATCTTCACATGCTTCTTCCCGGTCAGACTCTTCTTACTCAAACTGCAGATCGTTCCGTGTTCTGTCACGAGAAGAACTTCTCCCTTTGCGGTATCACCGATCTTGTCATAGATTCTTCCGGCGCTCATGCTTTCACCAAGAACAGTATATGGACTGTTAGCCACATGACCGATCTTACCCAGGCCTTCGATCTTCACGACGATGGCTTCCTTATCATATTCGTTGTCCGGTTCTTTCTCCAGTTTCAGCTTCATGCCCGGCTTCAGGAAGTCTTTTCCATGATAATATTTTGTTCCTGTCAGTGTGAAATAGATCTTACTCATTGTCTTTCCTCCCATCATTTGTTTGTTTAGTCTTCCATGTATTCGAAATAATCAGTTTCACTGGCAAATAAAATGTATTCGCCATGTACATATCCCATGTATCCGTTGTTTGTGTTGTAACCTTTCATCTGCCAGTTCCTCCTTGATTCGTTTTTCTTTTCTTGATGGTATCAGTTTACAACAAATAGCTGTGCAAAAATCCCGACAACCAAAGAAGGCCATGGAACTAAACTCCTCCGGACTTTTTTGTATTTAGTAGTTGAGAGAGAGAATAGCAAGGACAGGAAGTGTCATGACATTCCACTTCCGAGCATTCGCTGCAAGACCGGGACCCTACCCAATCTTGATGTTCTCGCTGCGCTCGATCTCATAAAGCACAGCAAAGGAGAAATTACATGGCAAATAGAAAAAGAGATATTCCGATTCAGTTTTTTGTGACATCGGATGAGAAGAAGCAGATCCGTAAGAAGATGATTCTGTCTAAGACCTCCAACTTGGGAGCTTATCTTCGGAAGATGGCGATTGATGGGATTATCGTGAATACGGATACTTCGTATCTGGAGAAGCAATATTTTGAGATGCACCGAATCGGTGTGAATGTAAATCAGCTGGCAAAACTAGCCAACACTACCGGTGCGGTCACACCACAGGAAATGAATGAATTGAAAGGAATGATCAAAGAGATATGGCATATATTAAGATCTTCAGCATCAAATCTACAGTGAAGAAGGCAGTGGACTATATTACGAATCCGGAGAAGACAGAGGATCAGAATCTTGTCTCTTCCTATGGCTGCGCTCCGGAGACTGCGGATCTGGAATTTGCCCAGACCGCTAAGATGGGGCAGGACAATGTGATGGAGAAAGGGGACAATCTCGCCTGGCATATGATCATTTCCTTTAAGCCCGGTGAGATTACGGATCCGAAGATTGCTCATGAGGCAGCCACCAAGATTGCGGATGCGGTTCTAAAGGGAAGGCACGAATATGTTCTCTCCACCCATGTGGATAAGGATCATGTGCACTGTCATCTGATTTTTAATGCGACGAATTTTGTAGACTACCACAAATACGTTTCCAACAAGCGTACCTATCATAAGATCTGTAAGATCAGCAATCGGATCTGCAGGGAATATGGTTTATCAGAGTCTGAACCAACCGGACAGAAAGCAAAATCTTACAAGGAAGATATGGAATACAAGCGAGGAACCAGTTGGAAAGCCAAGCTGAAGTATCACGTAGATCGCGCCATCTGGTCTTCGGTTTCATATGAGGAATTTCTTCTGAAGATGAAAGAGGCTGGGTACGAGATTCGGCAAGGAAAATATCTGGCTTTTCGTGCACAGGAGCAACAACATTTCACCAATGTCAAAACACTGGGTACCTATTATGCAAAGGACAGTATCCTGAAGCGTCTGGAGAAGAATCGTCATAAGGCTCGCATTCCACAGAACGCTACTTACAAAGTCCGCATGTTTGTGCAGATGACTTCTTATATCACAGATGGAGATCGTCCTGGATACGATCAATGGGCTAAGCGAAATAATCTGAAGGAAGCAGCCAAGACCTTCACCTATCTCTCACAGCATAACTTGCTGAACTATGAAGAATTCCAAAATCATATTTCAGATCTGGAGGCCTCAATTGCTGCGGCTGATGCAAAGATTCAAGAGATAGAAAGTCGTATGGGACAACAGCAAGTGATTCGAAAGCACTGCGAGGTCTATCGTGCCTGCCGTGATGTTGTTCGTGCTGAAAAGGATGCACCGGATCAGATGCGCTATCGCATGCAGCACCAGGCAGAATACAAGCTGCATGATGCTACCTTAAAGGAGCTGTCGGCTCTTGGCATTCATAAGCTCCCTTCTCCGGAAAAGCTGCAGCGACAACAGATGGAACTTGAAGATGCACTTGCTTCTTCCAAAAGAGAAAAGCAGGATCTTCAGAAGCAACAGAAGACCCTGCAGGTGATTGAGCACAACTTTGATACCATGATTCGAGATTCCGGAATCAAACTTTTAGAGAAAGAGCCATCGCAGAAAGCCCAGGAAAATCTCTTATCCTAAGTTTATCCCAGACACGTATCAACTAAGATTCTCATCTTCTTCGAAGAGATATTTTTCATAGTCAACTCGGATAAGTTCCTCATTCCCGATACTTTTTGCAGATCGAAATGCCATATGGCCGGCCCATCCTACGTAGTTGATTGTCCAATCATGATTGACAACATAGAGATCACTTCCCGGTCTGGCCGTTGGCTTTTCTCCATCTCCGAAGGTGAATCCTTCATTCTCTGCATCCCGAAGGAATTTATTCATGATCACTTCACTTCTCAGATACACATACACCTTTCCCTTCAGCTTTGATAATTCTGTTACGTTTCGCATATTCACATGCCTCCTCATTCATTTTTGATCCTATGAAGAGTGCATGCAGATTGTTGCACAAAAAAAGAGCTCCCATCGTTTCCGACAGGAGCCATACATCTCTGATCCATCACGCCCATCGGTCAAGCTTTAGCACCTTGTTGATAGAAACTCCTGTCCGATTCATGATCCATAAGGGGCCACAAACCGAATCAGTTTTTCTTACCAATAGGTTGCTGTGCGGTCATCGAGCTTGTCTCTCACGCACTCTCTATAGGTCTCTTTTATTATAACGAGCATTTCTTTTATTCGTCAACAGGCACATCTGCCGCATCAAGGACATCCAGATCACTCACAGGATCGATGAGTGCTTCCTTCTTTGCCTGGAAGAATTCCCGGTTTGTGCAAGCCTCAAGCTTCGCTGCCAGATCCTCAAGGAGTTCCAACATCTCCGGTTCTTCACCCGTACTTCTTAGTTCCTCGATCGATCGTTCTATCTCATGGATCACTTTCGTTCTGCCACCTTCGTAGCAGTTCAGAATCATTTTCTGTTCTTCGCTCAGTCTGATCATGCTAACTCAACTCCCTTCTGCAAGCTTCCTTTTTCCGGCTTATTGGCAATCTCCTTTTTCTTTTCCTGAAGTCTGGCATGGATGGATTTCTTTGGAGAACCTGCATCGGAAGTCTTCTCCTTCACAGGTCTTGCTTTTGGTAATGCCGTTTCTCTTGCCACCGGAAGACTTTCTCTGACAGCTTCTGTCTCCCTTTCCTCAGATAGATCTTGTGTAAATTCTCTTACTCGATCTCGAAGTGCTTCTGCTCGTGGACTTAGTTCACGGCTTTCCTCCTGCACATCTTTTAAGAAAGAAACATACAGTTTCATGCCATCTCCTGCAAGAAGGTGTTCTTTGATTTCTGCCAGTGCCAACTCTGTGTTCTCCATCCCTTCCATCAATTCATAGGCATCGAATCCTTTGCCTATTGTCAGAATCGCTCCGGCAAGCTCCTCTGCTGTCATGTGCTTTGGATACAGGCTTTCTTTGATTTCCTCTGAGGCAACGAATCGATATTCCGAAAAGGCTTCTCGAATCAGCTCCAGTGCTTCTTTTGCCATTGGATGTGCGGCCAGGACTTTGACATAATCCAGATTGCTGCCTTTGATCACAGATCCCTCTACCAGTGGAAAAGTGTATCCATCATACTGCTCCAGGGATTCATCATGGATCTCCACACCCATGGCATTTCCATAATAGGCAAGTCTTGGATCCTCACGAATCTCTTTATATTTTTCGACGGCCTCTTCCAGCGTAAGTCCCTCATAGCAGGCTTGCATACTATGGAATTCTTCACAGATAGCCGCATAGAAAGTCATGGTTGCTCCGGTCTCTTCCTGATAACGAACCGCTGCCAGACGCACAGCTTCTCGTCGCTCCTTTTCGCCAAAGCCATTATTCAGTACGTTATCGATCATATTGTAATTCTGTTCTTCCATCTCCTCCACCTTGGCTAGTGGACGGTATTTCTCCATCTCTTCACTGATTCCGGCAATGATCTCTCCGGCAGTATCTTTGATCACCTGCAAGGAGGCTGTAAGTTCCGGAAGCTCTTTATTCCTGGACCAGGAGGCAACGTAGCCCCAGCTGTTGGCACTGGTGTCGATACCAAAGTAAGAGCTGACTACAGCAGCAATACTCTCCGCTTCCACCTCCATGGTTCTTTGATCTTTCCCTCTGGCTTTGGCAGATTCCTTCAGATGATCCGGATCCAGTGCATGAATCTTGGCATGCGCCAGTTCATGAATCATAGCAGCCATGGTCTGAATCTCACTCATGTCCGCATTGATGGCAATTCGCTTTTCAATCTGATGATAGTAGCCGTCCTTTCCTTCCATCTGTTCAAAGGTAAGTGGTACCGGGGAAATGCTGCGGATCGCTTTCACAAAATCCTCATATCGTTCCACATTGCCTTCCAGCGTATCCACAATCGATGGCAGAGGCGGCCCGCTAGTCTGAGAAATATCAAATACATTGGTCACACGGAAGGATGGTACGGTGACTTCGATGATTTCTTTCTGAACAGATCCATCCGGATTACGAAGCGGCTGCCCGGATGCGGGATCGATCATGTCGACTTCCTTCTTCCGCTGATAGGTCATCGGTGCCAGAATCTTGATGGCCTTCTCACCTCGATTAACCTGACGGCCGAAGTTCTTCTGCCAAGCCGCATAGCCGGCTACCATGGAAGCCTGTCCGCCTGTCTGCATGGCAATGAGAATCGTATTGTTCACGGAATAATGTGTGAACTTGGACATGACTTGCAGGTACTGCGCGTATCTCTCCGACTCGAAGACGGAACGCACACCTTCTTCAAGCTGCTCCGTCAGATCCTTGATCTGCTGCTGACGCTGTTCATTGGTTAATGTATATTTGTTGGCCATTTCCTACTCCTTTCCGACCGGTTATAATTCCGGCCCTTTTGTTTGGTGAATTTCTGACACTTTGGGCTTTCTTGCCTGTGTCAGTTTCTTTTTCTCCTCCAGAGAGGCCTTGATGGATCGCCTTGGTTTTCGGTAGCCATACTTCTCCGCTTCCTTTTCTGCCACCTTCAGATCCACATCCGCCAGATCTGTAGAAAAGGAAACCTCTTTCATGGGCAGAATATCTTTTTCCCGAAAGGAATAATAAGCATTCTCCTGTCCTATGATGATATGATCCAGAACCGGAATGCCTGCCATCATACAAAGCTGCTGCATGCGGTTGGTGATGGCGATATCCTCTCTGGATGGATTCAGACTGCCGCTCGGGTGATTGTGAAACATCATGATCGAGGCCGCATTGGACAAAAAGGCAGCCTTCAGTACTTCCCTTGGATGAACAAGTGACTGATTAAGGCAGCCCATACTGACAATCGCCATGTTGATGGGGACATTATCACTTCGAAGATGAACCACACCGACCACTTCCCGATCATAATCCTTGAAGGCATCCCCAAGGACACGAACCGCATCCTGGGGACTCTGGATCTTTTCTTCACTTAATAGCGGTGCTTCCCGGATCATACGAACGGATACTTGCTCAAGTCCATACGTTTCATTGATCGCTGTCATGGGCAGTCACCTCTTTTCTTAAAGGAATCTGCAGGATGAATTCTTGATCTTCCAGTGTCTGAAGATTTTGCCGAATCATCTCGGAAAGTGCAGATCCCTCATCTCGCGTTTTTTTACTCTTTACTTCTTTCTCTTTGTACTCTCTCTTTTTCATTCTCGCTCCTTCTTGCCAGGACGATCAGCCGTCCATTGGCACTGGAATACTCACAGGTAGAAAGAGAAAGCAGCTCATCCTCCTTTGTCACAGTCAGACCTGTGTCATAAAGCTGATAAGCTGCCATCTTCTTCTGCAGATATTCGATTTGTGCTTCCCTGGTATCTCCGTGAAGGTAATTGTAGTAGCTGCCGCTATCTGCGATGTCGGTCACATAGACTGACACCACATCGTAGTTGTACTTCTGATTACGGAGATACAAGGTGATCCTTGGATGATTCTCATAGAAGTCCCGGTCTTTATATCCGTTCAGTTGCTTGAACATAGATCCGTCCTTCATCTGATGTCCATAGAGGATCAGGTGCTCTCTGGTTAGATCGATATCATTGCGATAATCCAGGAAGATAGCACCACAGATTGCTGAGGCCTGATTGAAGTTGTGATACAGGTAATAGCTGTTGTCTGCTGCCTGTACAATGGGATAGTCGATATCCGTTCCGTCGATGCGGATCCATCCGATGCAGTCACTGTTGATGGCCAGGATAGAATTGTAATCAAAGTCATTTGCTTCCACTTCCGACTGACCTTCTGCGCTTTCTGTTTCCTCTTCGCTTTCCGGATCATCTTGTTCTGCCGAGAAGCCGATATCCAGAATGTTCTCATAGGCTTCCTTATTCTCGGCAGACTGGGAGAAGTAATCGTACAGATACTTCCCACAGACTCCGATCAGACTGCAGCACAGCATCAGTACGATTAATTTCCAGGTCTTCATCTCCTTATCACCCCTTTACAGCTCCTGACCTTTATCCTTTTTCACTGCCTTATCCACAGCTTTTTCCGCTTTCTTCGCTGCGCTCTGCTCTTTCTTTTCTCCTAAGCGTGCATGAATGCTTTTCTTGGCAGCTTTGGTTTCTACCTTCTCCTTTTCAAGGCGAGAGGCACGTTTCTCTGCGTTTTCCAATGCAGCATCCTTACAGTCGTAATGCTGCACATGATCGGATAAGCGATCTTCTGGAGATACTTCGGTCTGGTTGACTTGCTGAACCATAACAGAAAGCTCCTGAACACTAATACCTGCGGATTCCGGAACCACCAATACTTCATGACAGCTGGAAGGCAGAATATAGAAGTCTCCACCTACGATCTCTCCGATCTGCTGCATCAGATCTCCCTGAAGGATCAGTCCGGCACCATGCATCTTATCTCCATTAGTCAGGCAGTACATACCCATACCGCTTGGATCCCCTTCTTCCTGAAAGAGATTGACGGCTTCCTTTCCAAACATGATGCTTTCCATCATTTCAGCCATATCACAGAGCATTGGAGATCGCATCTGATCAGCGGCCAATGCATCTGCATGAAGTTGTTCCACCGTCACTCCCCAGTTCTCCATAAGCTGATGGGTCACCGGTGCACTGGCTGTGCCGGAGGCATCTTCCTGTACAAGCACATGGTAGGTTGCAGAGAAATCACTGTGTTCTGTGTGTACAAGATTTTTCAGTCTGTCCTGATTCTCCTTCGTATCACAGAGACGAATCTGGAGCTTATCCTTGGCCACTTCATAATTCAAGATGCCTCTGGCCGCCTCCTGATCAAACTGCGGTGCGCTGTACTCGATACGCATGTCGGCGATATCACCCACAATCTCATCGATATCCTTTCCATTCTGGTAATCCTTCCAGAAGTTTTCAAGATAGATATTCGGCACCACACTTTCCCCGGGTCTCATGATGGAAATTCCGGTAAGATGGGTGTCATTGTTCTTCACCACTTCATTGAATGTGATGGTTGCATCGGCGTAGCTGTCCGGCAGATAGTCCTTGATGGTTTCCTCAAGATACTGCTGAAATTCTTTTCTGTTCATCATAGATAATTACCCCCTTCTGATCATATGGCGATTTGGCTGTTTTCTCGTAATTGCCCTCTCCGCCAACTTCTGATAAGCCTTCATACGGCTAGTTACTTTTCTCTCTGTTACCTGCAGATTCTGAAATCTTGTTGTTTTTCCCATTGCTCTCATGGATACTCCTCCTTCATGTTGTTATTGCTGAATCTCAAAAGTCTTTTCGGCCTTTGAAAGAATTCACAGGATCAAATGATAAAAAGGCACTCCCCGGAACCTGTCCAAGGAGCACCTTTATGCTTTGCAGATCTCTTATTTATCCGCTTTTCTATTCGATTTTTTCCTTCTTTTGCTTCCGGCTAAGATACCTGCCATCAGGCTTGCAGCACCAATCATCAAAGCGATTGGCAGCCAGAGATTGGTTGTATCTCCGGTCTTAGGATTGCTGCCCGGATTGCCAGGATTACCAGGCTGTTCCGGTGTCTTTTCTTTGTTCTTCAGATCTTTCAGCACCTCAATCACCGGTGTGTTCTGATCTGCATATTCAAAGACAATCTCGTACTTGGTTTCATCCAGGGTATATCCCTCAAGTGCCTTTGTCTCCACCAGATAATACTTTAATGCCTCTGCATATTCGCCGTTTTTGTAGGTTGCGATCTCATAAAGACCACTTTCCGCATGACCGGCTGCATCTGTCACAAGCTTTTCCAGTACCTTTCCGTTGCTGTCACGAAGCTCGAATTCTACGCCCTTCAGCGGCTCTTCGTTATCTGCATCGGTCTTATTGATGATGACCTTACCCTTAGCAGTATCATTCTTCATGGCTACCATCTGGATTTCTCCGGTATCCGCCACCTCGAAGGTCACATCATTGGTTAAGATGAAGCCCTTTGGTGCCTGCTCTTCACGAAGGGTATACTTACCGATCGGCAGCTTCTCCACATAGTGTGGTTCATTGGTGGATGTCCAACTCTCTACTACCTGATCGTCCTCGTCAAGGATTGTAAGCTTGGCTCCCGGAATCTCTGTATCACCGGTGATATCGGTCTTACGAATCTTCACCTTAGTCACATCATCCAGCATCTCATGCTTCTGTACCTCTGCAGTATTTTCGATAACAAACGAAATGCTTTCTGCCGTTACATAACCATCCGCAGGTTTTGTCTCTGTAAGGGTATAAGTCTTACCCACTACGAGTTCTTTGATAACATGAGGCTCCTCAGTGGAAGTCCACTCATCGATCACGTTGCCATCTTTGTCAGTGACTTTCAGATGAGCTCCCGGAATCTCCTTACCGTTGGTAAGATCTGCCTTTGTGATCTCTACGGTGGTCGGCTCATTCTCGAAAGTGAAGTTATAGATCATTACAGATTCTTTGTCATCTCCGTATTCGAAGGTGAACTCCTGCTTCTCCTCTGTTGTGACAAAACCGTCCGGAGCATAGATCTCCTTCACATAGTATTTGCCGTCCACAGGAAGATCTGCGATGAACTTGATCTGTCCGTTGGCATCGGTTGCCTTCAGCTCGATGATCTCATCCGCTTCGATCAGCACCTTACCGGATGCAGATACGATATCCTCTGCAGCATAAAGTCCGAAGGTCGCACCTTCTAAGAGGCGATCACTGTCTTTCTCCTTCTTCAGCACATTAACTGATACTCTCTGACGATTGTTCTGCCAATCCTCGTCGTAAGTTACCACAGGGGTATCCTGATCACGATAGCTTAAGTCCACATAGCGAGGCTCGCCATCCAGGACATAACCATGGGCGGTCTTTGCTTCCTTCACATAGTATTTACCGACCGGAAGTTCTCCCATCTGCGCAATACCGTTTTCATCGGTTGTGATGGTTCCGATCAGCTGATCTGCTTTGTAGTAATCATCACTGACACCGTCTGCTGCTTTGATATCCTCTGCCGCATAGATTTCGAAGGTTACTTCGCTAAGAGATCCGGTTACGTATTCGAAAATATGCTCTACCGTACCCTTGGCATGCTCTGCAAGAGAGACATTATCCAGGAACTGCCCCTTTTTATTGATAATCAAAAGTGCTGTCGGCACTTCATCCTTCATCTCAACCTTCTGAATTTCTGCTGTATCTTCTACGGTAAATTTCACGTCAGTTGCCTTCAGGTACCCGTATGGTGCGAATTCCTCACGAAGTGTATAGGTTTCTCCCACGATAAGGCGCTTGATTACATGTGGCTGATCCTTTACAGAAGTCCAGCTGTCAATCGTATTACCGTCCTTATCAAGTACCGTTAGAGTTGCACCATCGAGTTCGACACCGGTAGTTGCATCTGCCTTGGTGAATTCGAAGGTGGTTGGTGTATTCTTTTTGGTCTGATGAAGGCGAATCACAGGTATATCCTGACCCTGATAAGCTGCATCAAAAGCGAGTACCTCATCAGAAGATACAAAGCCTGCAGGTGCCTGAAGTTCCTTCACGTAATACTGTCCCAGCGGAAGATCCAGAGTAAATGTGGCATTGCCCTTCTCATCAGAGATCTGCTTTTCCAGTAAGGTATTGGCTTCTACAATGATGGATCCTTCTGCATTTACGATATTTTCCGTATTGTATATACCGAATTCTGCACCGCCAAGTACAGCCTCATTTTCTGCATCCTGTTTGGTTACGGTCACTGCAACCTTCTGGCGATCATTCGTGAATGTTACCGATTCTTTGATCACAGCTGTGTTCTGATCTGCATAGACAAGATCCATTTCCTGTGATGCTGCCTGAAGTACAAATCCTTCCGGTGCATAAGCTTCCTTCACAAGATACTTTCCAAGTGGAAGATCCTTTGCTGTTGCCAGCCCGGATTCGTCGGTTGTGATTCTTGTTACAAGTGCGCCCTCTGCATACTCAAGAAGTCTGTTGCCGGAAGCATCCTTCTGATAGTCTGCTGTGTAGATATTCTCTGCAGCATAGATTTCGAATTCTGCTCCTTTCAGGAACTGCTCTTCGTATTCAAAAGCTTTGCCATTGTATCCGACGAGAACCTCACCCTTTTTGTAAACTGCGATCTCACCCTTTACCGCATGGTCTTCATAGGTCACTTCGATGATGGTATCACCGGAGGTTTCATCCTCCTGATAAGCGGTGTTGGCATCTACACTGATTTCCACATAGTTGTCATTTAAGAGATATCCATCCGGAGCTGTCACCTCTTCGATACGATAGTTACCGATCTTCAGATTGTTCGGAAGAATCAGATAACCCTTGGCATCGGTAAAGTAAGACTTATGAGTCTTTACAACCGGATAAGTTGTTACCTGTTCCACATATTTCTCATTGGTCAGATCGTAGATCTTAAACTCTGCTCCAGGAACAAGAATACTGCGCTTCGTTTCATCATCCTTCTTGATGACCTTTAACTTGGCTTCAAATTCCTTATCCAGAAGCACATGCCATACCTGAGGGGTATTCGGTTTATTCTCTGTGATTGTCACATAGAAATCATCCACAGGATCGTAGTTGTGAGGTGTGGTTGTCTCTTTGACGATATACTTACCGTATGGAAGTGGAATACTACATGCATAGCCTTTCGCATCCGTGAACATCTCTGTCTGTCCGTCTGCAGTAAGTACAACCGGATCTGCAGAAGCAAAGTCGAAGCTTCCGTCTGCGTTTTTCTTCAGAGAGCTTACAAGCCAAGCAGAGAAACCCGCACCCTTTAAGAGGTCTGCATCGGTCTTTCCGTTATTTGCTGCCTTGATGATCTCAAATGGCTGTTTCATCACACTATCTTTTGTATCGGCAACGCCCTCAATAATAGCGACAGTCTGTCCTGCATAGAGGCAGTCCACAGGATATTCTGTGGTATCCAGAAGATATCCGGTAGGTGCTGTGATCTCCTTGATGAAGTACTTTCCAAGGTAAAGGTTATCTACCTTTGCAGATGCATCTTCATTCGTTGTCAGTGTTGCCACCTGATCACCGGCCTTAAAGAGTACGCCACTCTTTCCATCCGGATGAACGATATCCTCAAGGGCATAGAGACCATATACTGCTCCCTTTAAGGACGCATCGCCCTGGGCCTTTCTTCCGGTTTCCGCATCCTGCTTTGCAAGAGAGATCGATACTGAAACACGTTTATCTGTGACATTTTTTACCGTTGTCTGTCCTTCCGTCAGTGCCACATTGACTGCCTTTGTATCCAATACATAACCGTCAGGTGCTGTGATCTCCTTCAGATAAACCACATCCTGTGTCTTCTCAAGGGTTACCTTGGAGGCACCATTTGCATCGGTTGCAGGCATCTGTGCAATCAGGTTCTTACAAGCAGCATCGCTGTAGATACCGTAGACTGCACCTGCAAGTGCGTTTGAAGTTTCCTGATCCTTCTTAACGATAGATACATAACATTCCTTGGTCCAAGTTACTTTGAAGCTGATATACTTCTCATTTCCCACACCTTCACCAAACACAAGAGCAAGATCCTGACTAGAAGAGCCCGTTGTGATCTTATAAGCAGAATATTCTTTATCGATACTTCCCTTCATCTTGGTGGAGAAGGTATCGCTCACATCCACACTCTGAGACAGTGGTGCGGTAAGGTAGAACTGTGTACCACCGCTGATTTCCACAGAAGCACCTGCTGCGCTGGTCTTTCCTGTAGATACGTTGACAAGCTTAACTCCCTTTGGAAGATTGAAGGTAATCGTCTGGAGAGAATCGGCCTTGAAGGTAATGACCTTTGTTCTCTGAGCATTGCCCTCTATATACGCTTTCACATTATCCTCGGAAAAGCTCATGTCTACATCCGGAATCTCCGGCATATTTACACAGTAGTTATAGAGTTCCTTTGCCAGGCTTCTTCCTGTCGCATTGGTGCCGGAATCCCAATCAGAGGATCCGTTGGCCAGAGATGCGGCCAGATGTGTGATGATAAATCTCTTTCCTGTGGAAAAATCCGGATGCTTTTCATCAAAGAATCCATTCTCATCACTGGCCTTTGTACCGTAATAGCAGACCTTAGCCAATGTCTTGCTGTCGGCAAGTTTGGTGATCTGATAAGTTCCATCATCCGGTCCGGTCTTAGATGGCTGCACACAGTACGCGGTTGCTGAGATACTTCCCCAGTGAACATAATACGGAGCAGTGATATAAGAGCCGAGACCATAGTCTGCATAATGATACCAGCTGCCTCTTGTTACGGTTACATGCTGAGAACCTGTCTCAGTAGCAAGAAGCATCGGCATGATAAAAGTAACAGATTCGCCGATCTCAAGATCTTCCAGATGAATTTCCTGCTCTACAGCTTCCTCCATAACCTCAGATAAAGTAACGCCGCTCTCAGGATCAACCAGTTCCTGATCCTCTGTTGCTTCAAGTTCTGCATCGAACTCCTCATCTGTCAGTGCAGTTCCTTCTTCGATAGCATCTACTTCACTTGCAGCCTCTTCACTTTCGGCTGCTTCGCTCTGGATTTCTTCTGTTCCCTTTGTTTCTGTCGCTTCGGTCATTGTCTCTGTGTCAAGGGATACGGCTTCCAAGCCAACCAGCCCTTCGACTGCCGAGTGACTCTCTGCGTCTCCTTCCTCTGCTTCCTCACCGCTGTCACCGCCATTATCCTGACTTTCACCGGCCACCTCTGTCTGTACTTCCGTCTGAGGTGCTTCCTTGACGATCAGATTTCTGCTGATCTGATACTTTGGATGGTCCGTCTTCAGTGGTTCCACATAATATACGGCTTTATAGGTATCTGCTTTCTGTGTGGTGAAATCTTCACCGGCAGCATTCTTTGCCTCTTCGAAGGTCACCTTTACCTTCAGATTGTCCGGAATTTCGATCTTGGAAAAATCGATCTTCACATCAAAGGATGCCCCATAGTCTAATTCCAGATCCTCTGCCTTTACCACCTCGTCCTGATCCAAGAGATCCTTCACCTCTTCGTAGAGTGGCGGTTTCTGCTTCATCGTATCCGGTTCCTGTGCATAGGTAACCATCGGAGACATCATGGTCGTCATCACTGTCATAACGGCAAGTAATCCGGATAACACTCTTTTAAATCTTCCTTTTCTCATTCGCTCTTCCTCTTCTTTCTGTTGTAATTGTATTTTTTGTTTCCGCTGTAAGCCCTTTTGTAGGAGCGGTTCCCTTCACTGCCAAAATAATCTCTGGTCTCTGCCTCGGAGATTCCGGCATAGCGCTTGGTCAGTTCTGACATCATGGCTTCAATGTCTTTCATAAAGGCCTCGGCATCCGACTCTCCTCTGGCGATCTCATTCAGCTTCATCTCCCAATCCGCTGTCAATTTGGGAGATCGTATAACCTCTGGGATAATGGTGATCAGCTTATCCCCGTCCGCTGTCGGAATGAGATTCTTCTTATCCCTGGTGATAAAACCTGAATTGACCAGTTTTTCAATGATGGCCGCTCTGGTGGCCGGTGTTCCCATGCCTTTCTTCTCCGCATCCTCGATCTGTGCATTTCCGGCATGTTCCATAGCCTGAAGCAGTGTATCCTCGGTGAATTGCTTTGGTGGTCTGGTATACTTTTCCATCACTTCCGCCTCCACTGGACCATATTCCTGCTGCAAGGCAAGCTCTGGAGCCTGTCCCGGATCTTCCGGTACCTTCTTGCCAAAATAGAGATACATCTTTCTTTCGATCTGCTTGAATCCCAGCTGTTTCACACGCTGAAAAGTCATATAAAAAGCAACCTTCTCGCAGCTAAGCACACATTGATGCGTCTGATAGATATATGGTTTTGCATTGGCCATGAGTACTCTGGCCTCAATCAGCATCAACACATTTCTCTTACCCTCATTTATGGAATTCAGGTAAGAAGGACTAATCTTTCCGGTGGGAATGATGGCATGATGATCGGTCACCTTTGGGGAATTCAAGGTTCTTTGGATATCCGGTTCATAATCCTCCAGATATGCAAATTCCGGAAAATCCTGAAGCAAATCGATCATCTCTTCTTCCGACAGTGCCATCTCATCGTTGAGATACTGACTGTCTGTTCTCGGATAGGTGATCATCCCGTCCTCATACAGGCTCTGGGCATAATCCAGGGTTTCCTGCGCTGTATAGCCAAGAATACGATTGGCATCTCTTTGCAGAGTCGTCAGATCATAGAGAAGCGGTGGCTGCACCGTCTTCTCCTTTTCTTCGTCCGTAATCACCTGACACGTCTTTCCCTGGCAACGTTTGGCCAGCCTGTCCGCCTCCTCTTTTGAAGAAAACCTTTCACTGACCGCATGAAGCTCTCCGGTCTTCAGATGGGTCTCGAAGTATTTTTCCTTCTGAAACCCTTTCACCTTCTGATTTTGTTCCACGATCATAGCCAGGGTCGGTGTCTGTACACGTCCCACCTTCAGATTGCGGTTATAAAGGACAGAAAAAAGACGACTCGCATTGATCCCTACTAGCCAGTCGGCCTGTGCTCTGCACAGAGCACTCTTGTAAAGATCGTCATAATACGAACCGTCTTTCATGTTGTTGAATCCCTCTCGAATAGAGCTTTCCTCCATAGATGAGATCCATAGTCTTTTCACCGGCTTTTTGCATCCGGCCTTTTCATATACCAGTCGGAAGATCAGTTCTCCCTCTCTTCCGGCATCGGTTGCAGCAATGACCTCCGTGACATCTCTTCGATGCATCAGTTTCTGTAAGATGGAAAACTGCTTTTGGGTTGCCTCCAGAACCTTGGTTTTCCATGCTTCCGGGACGATGGGAAGGTCATCGTAACGCCAGTGCTTATAACGTTCGTCATACTCAGCCGCATCGCAAAATCCCACCAGGTGCCCAACGCACCAGGATACGAGATAACCATTGCCTTCCACATAGCCGTCATTCCTTTTCGTTGCACCGATCACCTTCGCCAGTGACATGGCCACGGAAGGCTTCTCAGCAATCACAAGTCTCATCGTTCATACGCATCTCCTTTCTTAGTCTTCTTCATCTTCCATGATTTCCGGTTCCTCACTTGCATAAGCAGAATCGACCTCATCCTTTTCATAGGTTACAGGCTCATCCTCTTCCGGCTCCTCATACTCGTCACCTTCATCATATTCATGCTTTGGCTTATACACCTTCATATACCAAGCTCCGGCTCCCACACCGGCAGCAATGAGACCGATCAGCAAATAGGAAGCAAGCTTACCGCTTTTCTCCGGTTTCTCTTCCTCCGGTTTTTCCGGTGCCTCTGTTTCCTGTGTGGTTTCTCCCTCTGTCACCGGTGTTTCTGCCTGCGGTTCTTCTTCCACCGTTGCATAAACCGTATCCACATCCGGAAGGGTAACCGTATCGGACAAGGTAAAGTTCATCAGATCCTGCTCATCCACTTCCGTCAGGAAATAGACATTGTCCTGGCTCTGCTCATTGTCGATTACAAGATAAAATACCTTACCGCTCTTCGTGGAAATGGTATAAAATTCCTTACCAGCTGCCGTAGTTGTGGATGAGATCTTATCTACGGTTTCATTTTGCTGGGCAAGCTCTTGCTCGATGCCGGTCACCGTTCGATCCTCCACCGTTCCTGTAGAAGAGGTTGGCTCGCTAGGCGTTGCATCCTGCGGAAGAGGTGAAGTTACCTGCTGTTCGCCACCGGTCTGTGTGGTAGTCGTACTGCCTCCACTTGCATCTGCCGACTGAGCGATAGCCTGTTTGACCGCCCATTCATAATATGGATTTTGCAACGAGTAGGTTTCAGATACATTACCTGCAGCATCCGTAGCCGTGATCTCAATCTTCTTTGTCGTGAAATCCTTCTGTGTCAGCTGAATTTTCAAGGTTCCATCCGTCAGATCTCGGTATTCGGTTCCATTGACCGTAATGCAGACAATTCCAGAAATAGTATCCTTTCCCTGAATGGTAAGCACTCCGTCCTTCAGAGAGGCGGCAAGTGTCGGCTTCTCACTGTCGTAACACTTGATGGAGCGATTCTGCTCATACACATTTCCCTCGGAATCCGTAGCTCTTACATAGACCGTCTCATTCTGATCGATACTGATGGTATGACTGTCTGTAATGTCCGCCCAGGAACCATTTTCTCCGACTTTGGCTTCCAGCTTCGTGATGGTAATGCCTTCCCCCAGCTTGTCTGTATTGAGTGTGACCGTAATCGTGGTCGCTCCCTGCTTCCAGCCTGCCGGTTTTTCAATGCCGATGGCATTCTCCTCCGCTGCATATACCGGCATGACTGCCCCGGCTACGGAAGTCACCATCATTCCCAGAAGCAAGGCACCGGTTGCCTTTCTTTTAACCTTCGATAAATTCATCATGTTTCTTCTGTTCTCCCTTCTCTTTCATCACCTGGGCAAGGGATTTATGCTCCATTGCCTTACGAAGCTCCTTTAATTCTTCTACGGTAAGTCCCCATTCACGGATCTCTAAGACATACTCATTGTTCTCTGATTCCATGAGAGCTGCTTCGCATTCCTTTACCGTATACTCATCCGCCTCCAGTCTCTTTCTTGTCTGGTCTCGCTTTTTGATGGCCTTCTCAAGATCTGATCTGGCTTTTTCTAATGTTTTCATCTGCTCCTCCTTTCTTGCATGACCGCCGGATGAAGATTTCCGCTTCACCCAGCGCACAAAAAAATTCCTACCATCTTGCCACACAAAGCCAGTGCTGCTGATAGTAAGAACTGTAAATATCCGATATTTTATTCGGACTTCCGGAATGTACCATCTGTCCGTTACCGATGTAGATACCCACATGGGATGCTCCCGGCGTATTGTAGGTGCCCTGGAAGAAAATGATATCTCCCGGCTGCATCTCGGACTCCGGAATTCTGGTCATTCGATCTAGGAGTCCATCACAGGTTAGATGACCGGTATTGAGTACCCCGGAATTGGTCAGACAATAGCTGACAAATCCGGAACAGTCAAAGCCGCTTGGGGAATATCCGCCCCATACATAAGGCGTTCCCTGGAACTGCAGGGCATATTCCACCAGTCTTCTGGCTGCCTCGGAAGAATATTCCACATCTCCAAGTCCCGGTATGCTGTCTCCTGTTTCAAAATAGAACACAGGATTTAAGCGTTCTCCGTTATGGAAAAGTTCCAGATGTAAGTGCGGACCGGTGGAATTACCGGTACTTCCCACTTTTCCGATCTCTTCTCCCTTTTCTACCTGTTGACCGACAGATACACTTCTGGAAGACAGATGCGCATAGCGGATTGTATAACCCTTCGTATCTTTGATCTCCACATAATTGCCATAGCCATCATTGTAGGTGGATGTGATGACGCTTCCTGTCAGTCCGGCAGCGATGGATGTTCCTTCCGCCGCTCCAATATCCACGCCGTTGTGCATTGCATTGGCACCACTGATCGGATGGATACGATAACCATAATAACTGCTGATTCGGTAATACCAGTTGAAATCAAACGGACTTTCAAACATCTGCAGATTACCTTTGGTATCGTTATAAGCAGAAAACAGTTCCTTCTGGAAGGCTCCTAATCGATTTTGACAGACACCCATCAAGCTGTGATTGGTTAAGGTGACGCTGTAGACACTTTCCGTTGTTGTGGTAGTTACCTCGATCTCCTGACTTCCATTGTCGTCTGCAAGATAAGCTTCCCAGGTCTGATGGCCATGTGCAGAAGCAGCCGAATGACTGTCATAATACACATCAAAATCCACACCATACTGGGTAAAGTTACCGGTATCCTCCACCGTATACTCCACACCATTCATGACAACCTTGGTTCCCATAGGAACTGTCGGTGTATGGGCATCCACAGCAATCGTATGACTTGCCTGAGGCATTGCACCACTGGCTGTCGGTCCTCCGGACCACTGACCACAGCAGATCGAACAGTTACAGTATCCACTGGTCACAACCTGCCCTAAGGATTCTCCTACACGAACCCTTTTGGTCTCCGTAATTGTCTCATTGGAGCTTTCTGTAGATAGACTGTACTGCTGGGTGAAAAGCTCATTCAGCTCTGCCTTGATACTTGCATCGAATTCGAAGATTTCATGCTTTGCCGACAGATAGCTGATCAAGATAAAGGGATCATGCCCGATCTCATCGATCTGATAACGGTATCTGTCATAACCGGTATTCTCTGCCTCGATCTGATTGACCCGTTCCTGAAGATCTGCCTCTAATTGTGTGTAATACAGATCTGCCTCTCGAATGGCCTCGTCCGTAGACATATAGCTGGCTCCGGAATAATCCACCAGGTTATGCAGAAACAAAGCGGAACAGGAAGTCAGACTGGTGGAGATCAGAAACATCATGGTGATCAGTACGCCGATGGCAATATAGACCTTTCGATTCTCCTTAAAGAAGTTAGTGACTTTACCACCTATTTTCTTAATATAGTCCACCGTTCCCTTGGGTGCCGCTACGGCCTGTTCGGCTCGTTTGGCTTTTGCATATTCCCGCTTGATCCTGACTTTCTGGATCTGCTTTTTTAAGAGTGTATTTCTCTGCTTGCTGTTTCTGCGCTGGGTATTTCTGACGCTTCGTCTGGCCAGTCTTCTTTTTGCCAGTCTGCCGGTGCCTTCTGCGCTAAGCTCCAGATCATGCAGCCCCTTCACGGCCGCATTGTCATCCTCCGATTCAGCGATCTTTCGATGGATCGCTGAAGTGGCTGCACCTGCCGCTACACCGGTGATTTTTTTACCGGTACCGGCAACTTTTCCCTCGTTTTCAAAGGCTAGCTTGCTTTGTTTCTTGCCGATGATTTCAGGCTCATGCTGTACATTTCTTCCCTTTCCGGAATGCTCCTTCATGGTGACTTTCCTAGCTTTTGCCTTTCCCTTTCCATTGGCAGCTTCCGCTGTCTTCTCTTGGTCGGCAGCTCCGGTTTCCTCCTGTGCAAACTGAAGTCTTTTCTTCTGTTTCGGACGCTTCGTGCCGCCGGTTTCATCCTTTCTGGCATCTCCTCGACTTACCGAGAGTTGTCGTTCCTTCTCAAGAAGCTTCCCTTCTCCGGCATTCTTTTCCTTTGTATGGAATTTTTCTGCCTGCTTTTTCTTTCGATCTGTACCGGAGGTTGTAGGATCTGAGGCCTGTTCTATCGCATCTCTTGCTCCAACATCCTCCTTGGATCCACGGAAGTTTCTGTTTTTTCTCTTTCCTCTGACGGGAGCATCGCGGGATTTCTGTATCTGATGGCTGCTTCCCATACGTTCATCTGATCCCAGATGATTTTTGCGTTTCAGCCTCATATCTCCCGCTCTGGTGCTGACCCTGACAGTGGAATTCTCTGCCAGGTTTTCTTCCACAAGACCATCTCTGGTCATCTTCTGGACCTTCTTATCCCTGGCTTTCATTCTCTGCTGTGCCACTTACATGCCTCCTAATTATTCTTTCCTGCCTGCACAAGACACATGGCAATCACGCCGATGGCGCTTCCCACGCTCATTGCAATAAAATGTGTGATCACTGTCATCATCTTCATATCACTCCTCCTCTCTACTCGATGATATCTGACAGGCAAAATAATGTGCCGATCATACCCATCACGCCTAAAATCACGCCAATCACAAATGCTGCAGCGACTGCTATTATTGTCTCAATCATGCTTTTACTTATTCTCCTGTTCTTCCGGTTTGGTGGTGAGCAGCTGATAGATCTTCGTATGTTTCGGGAAATGATCCACGAATGGAATAATGACATTTCCGTAAAACAGAAGGCCCTCACCTTCGTTACTGTTGGTTACATAGGACAGCTGCGTCGGTGAGATATTCAGCTGCTTTGCAAGAATCTGTCTGTCACCCGATGCCTGGTTCAATAGTGATAGGTAAGCCTCTGATATTATCTCGGGCTTTTCCCCCACTTCGCACCGTGCATGCGGCTTTCACCGCACACGGCGTTCCATCGGGTTAACAGTTAACCTCTTAATGCACCTACATTAGTAAGATTGTTGCTATCAACTGCCACCTTTTTCATAGGTGAAAGTCCTGCGGCAACTCGCAGTTTGTTTGCTTTTCTCCTTTGAGAATCGTCCATCGACATTCGCTTAGAAAGTTCCCATGCAAATCCTGCATCTCTTTCGGTCAGTAAGTTCTCAGTAGCACTTGTGACAAGTACCAAGTTAGAATACGAACTATCACCACCTGCCCATTTCGGGACTTTTCTGTGGCAAACAATGTCCGCCCGTGCTAGATACTCGCCTGTTACTGCACATTTTCCATTTTGCCCGGCAAACAATGAGATTCGATTATCATTGAATTCTACTGTTTCCCTTCGAACTGGATGACGCATCATCCACGTCATTATGCTGGTGTTAACTCCCAACTTTTTGTGGATTTCCTGACGGCCATCTTCTGTGTATTTATTAATTGAGAGCTTTTTGCGGACTGGCCTGCGATATTGAACGTAGGAGACCGGAATAATTGGTTCCCCGTTCAGCCAACGCATTTGTTTGGAAGTTCCATAATTCTCAGAAATAAATCTGTTCCAAAATTGCAATAACAAGTTGCACACTTTTGCTCCACACCACACCTGTGGTG
>JAUNAE010000100.1 GCA_030527765.1 Eubacteriales bacterium | reverse complement strand
CCGACTTCTGAAAATTAAGACCCAGGGAAGGGACGAGTCCATTGCAAATCATATAAATTACCCATATGAACCCACACCTTATTCGGTGCTGGAGAGACTGGCGGCTTCGGAATACATAGGAAAAAAGAATGTCCTTCTGGACTATGGCTGCGGAAAGGGAAGAGTGGATTTTTACCTGTCTTATCAGACAAGATGCAGAAGCATCGGAGTGGATTATGACGGAAGAATGATAGGGACAGCACTGGAAAATCAGAAAACCGGTGTATCAGGAAACCGGGTGCAGTTTGTCTGTGAAAATGCTGCTGCCTTTATGGTTCCAAAGGATGTGGATCGGTGTTATTTCTTTAATCCGTTTTCAGTGGAGGTGCTGAAAGGTGTCCTCTCAAGAATCATGGAGTCTTATTATGAGAATCCAAGGGAGATTCTCCTGTTTTTCTATTATCCTTCAGAAGACTACGTTGCAAATCTGGTGATGCAGGATGAACTGACTTTTTGTGATGAGATTGCCTGCAATGATTTGTTTGAGGGAGAAAATGACAGAGAGCGTATATTGATCTTTTCCATCGGGTAAACAAAAAGATGTGAACTTGCCGAAGCGTGACGGTGAGGTCACATCTTTTTTATTATAGGAAAATCATCTTAGATTCCCGGCGGTTCTATGATAGAATATAAAAAATGAAAGGGGAGGATCATATCGGGATCATGAAAAATTACAATTGATATTTTCAAAAAAATGAGTACAATAAGTAACGGTGCAAATTCGGGCATGTATAGCCCGTTTGCGAGCATATAATAAGGAGGAGGAAGAGCTATGTACCTGCTTTTTTTTGCTTTATGGGTAATTTTTAATGGTGCATTTACTCTGGAAATCTGCATACTGGGTCTGATCGTTGCGGCAGTGATTTTCTGGTTCACCTGTCGTTACATGGACTACAGTGTGGAGAAAGAGAAGCGGCTTTATCGGAAGATCCCGGAAATGATTCGCTATGTCTTTGTCCTGGTGAAGGAAATCGTCAAGGCGAATTACATGGTCATCCGAATGATTCTCACGGAAAAAGAAGAGCCGGAGCCTGTAATTGTCAGTTTTCAGGCGCCTGTGAAAACAGTTCCCGGCCGAGCATTTCTTGCGAATGCCATTACTCTGACCCCGGGTACAATTACGGTGACTCTGGAGAACAATGAATATACCGTACATTGTCTGGATGAGAGTTATGCAGAGGGAATGGATCAGTCCGTGTTCGTGGAACTTCTGCAGAACCTGGAGAGATAATTATAAGTTGCAAAATGGCATTCGGTGCCGATAACTGGAGGAGAATATTATGGGTAAAGGAATTCCCGGCCTGGATCAGGCCTATCAGGGATTATTGATGGTAATCCTTATCATTCTCGCCATTATGCTGATGCTTTGTCTGATCAGAGCGATCATAGGTCCGAAGATTGCGGACCGTGTTGTTTCTGTCAATATGATGGGAACCATGGTTATGGTAATCATCGGTATTCTGGCGGTTCTTATGAAAGAAGGATTTCTGGCAGATGTCTGCATGATTTATGCGATGATCAGTTTCCTTGCGGTCATTACTCTGACGAAGGTGTACACCGGTGTATACCTGGAAAAGCAGGAACGAAAAGCAGCCTCTAAGAAGAGTGACAAGGTAAAAGAAGAGAAGGAGGAAGAGTCAAATGGCAGTATTTGAGTGGGCACGCTTTATTATTGGTGCGATTCTTCTTCTCTGTGGTCTTGGAATTTTTGTTGTTGAGATGATCGGAATTTTCAAATTCAAGTATGTGCTGAACCGTATGCACGCGGCAGCTATGGGAGATACCCTTGGCATTGGTTTTGCACTGCTGGGACTTGTGATTATGAATGGATGGAACTTCACTTCTGCGAAGCTTCTGTTTGTCATTGTCTTTCTGTGGTTTGCGTCCCCGACGGCGTCTCATCTGATTGCAAGACTGGAAGTGACAACCAACGAGGATAAGGTTGTGAAATACAGAAAAGTTGCGCTCCATGATCTTGAGAAGGAGCTTGCTGAGAAGAATCAGGAGTCTGATCCGGAAAAGGAGGCAGAGAATGCAGGTATTTAAGTTTTTACTGCTGGGATTTCTTGTAGTTTGTGCGATTTCCGTAAGTCTTTCAAAAAATCTCCTGAATTCGATTCTGATTTATATGTCTTACAGTCTGGTAGCTTCTGTAATTTGGGTGATTCTGGAATCCCCGGACCTTGCAATTACTGAGGCAGCGGTTGGTGCCGGAATTACAAGTCTTCTGTTCTTTATTACGCTGAAAAAGATTCATGCCATTATGGAGCAGGATGCCGGAAAGGAGGAAGAAGATGAGTCGGAAAATTCCTGAAGAGAAATATAAGAAGAGTCTGAACTTCCACCTGAAGCAGTGGTATGACGGTACGAAGGATCTGTATGTGGACAATCTGGAAATGAAGCCCCAGAAGGAGTTTCAGGAAGATGAGAAACTGATCCAGAAGAGAAAAGAAGAAAAAGAGCTCATGGAAGCCCGTGTTTACGATGTGGAACATAATACGGAGCAGAGAGTTTTCCGTAAGTTTTACAGGGGATTCAGTGTGCTGTTCTGTATTGCCCTTGTGTTTGTTCTTTTGACCGGTGTGTCCGGACTTCCTCCGTTTGGTGAGGCAGGAAACCCGGTGAATAATGAAGTTGCAGGCCGCTACATCGAGAAAGGTCTTCAGGAGACCGGAGCGGTGAATATTGTAACGGGCATGATTCTGGATTATCGTGCCTTTGATACACTAGGTGAGTCCCATGTATTGTTTGTTGCAACCTGTACAGTGCTGATCCTTCTTCGTCTGGACCGCAAAAAAGGCAAGAACAGCATTGAGTCCATGAAAGCGGATGACCGTAACTATGAGCCGAAGAACGATGTGATCCTTCAGACGGTTGCAAGAATTCTTGTTCCGCCGATTATCATTTTCGGTATTTATGTTATTCTGGCAGGTCATCTGGGACCGGGAGGCGGTTTCTCCGGAGGTGCGGTTATTGGTGCCGGATTGATTCTTTACCTCAATGCTTTCGGATTTGAGAAGACAGAGAAGTTCTTCACAGAAAAGACGTACAAGAGAATGAGTTTCGGAGCCCTTGCATGCTATGCGGGAGCGAAGAGTTATTCCTTCTTTACCGGTGCTAATGACATCCATAGCATTATTCCACTGGGTACACCGGGAGCGATTTTGTCCAGTGGTCTGATTTTGATTCTGAACATCTGTGTCGGTATCGTCGTTGCCGGTACTATGTACACGTTCTATGTAATGTTCCGGAAAGGAGGATACTGATATGTTTGCAGGTCTTGCAAATCATTATGAAGAAGCCATCGCCATGCTTCTGTTTGGCATTGGATTCTCGAATCTGCTTTTGCAGCAGAACCTGATCAAAAAAATCATCGGTCTGAATATTATGGACACGGCAATGTATCTGTTTCTTGCATTGAAGGGATATATTACCGGCAGAAAAGCACCGATTGTTGTAGAGGGAATTCAGAGTGTGGAGGCGTACATTAACCCGATTCCGGCAGGATTAGTTCTGACAGGCATCGTTGTATCCGTATCTGTTTCTGCACTGATGCTTTCTCTGACAATTCGTCTTTACCGCAGATATCACACCCTGAATCTGGATGAGATCTCTGTAAGACTTGAGAAGGAGGGACTGTGATGGCTTTTGTACAGAACTTTCCGTTCTTCTGTATCATTCTGACCCTTTTCTCCGGCCCGCTGTCTTCCATTCTGAAGGCAAAACCGGCAAAATGGGTGAATACCTTTGTTATTTCCGCAGTTGGTCTTATGAACGTGGCAGTGCTCTGTTTCGTTGTGAAGACCGGAGAATCCTACGTTTACAAAATGGGTCATTTCTCCGCACCTTGGGGCAATGAGATCCGCGTGGGTATTCTGGAAGCTGTGATGGCTGTCTTCTTCTGTGTCATTATGCTGCTGTCTATGATCGGCGGTATGAAGGAGAGGGAGGCGGAGATCGAGGAGTCCAAGCAGAATCTCTACTACATTATGGTAAATCTGCTCCTGTCTTCTCTGATTGCTTTGATTTACACAAACGATATGTTTACGGCATACGTGTTCGTTGAGATCAATACGATTTCTGCCTGTGGTCTGATTATGATCCGCCAAAACGGACGTACTATTGTGGCTGCGACCCGTTATATGATCATGAGTCTTTGCGGTTCCGCAATGCTTCTTCTGGGACTTTGCTTCCTCTATGGAATTACAGGTCATCTTCTCATGAGTAATATGCAGGAGTCTGTTGCCATGATTTATGCGGCAGGAGAGTACCGGGCACCACTGATCGTATCCATCGGTCTGATGTCTGTCGGTCTCGCCATTAAGAGTGCACTGTTTCCGTTCCACGGATGGCTGCCGGATGCTTACGGATATTCCACCGTATCTTCTGCGGCAATTCTTTCTTCACTGGTATCCAAAGGATATATTTTCCTTTTGATCAAAATCTTCTTCCGTGTGATCGGATTTGAGATTATTGCAGAGACAAGAATTATCAATATCCTGTTTATTTTCGGTATCATGGGTATGATTTTTGGTTCTGTGGATGCGATTCGTACAAGCAGTGTGCGCCGCATGATCGCTTTTTCTTCCATTGCGCAGATTGGATATATTTACATGGGCTTTGGTCTTGGTACGACGGCAGGAGTGCTGGCATCTGTTTTCCATGTAATGGCACATGCTTCATCCAAATCCCTTCTGTTCCTTTCGGCCTCCAGTCTTACAGAGGTTTCCGGAGACAGTGTGGATTTCTTCGATCTGAATGGAGCAGGATACAGAAACAAGATTGCTGGTGTGGCATTTACGGTAGGTGCTTTGTCCATGGTCGGTTTCCCGATGTTCCCGGGATTCATTTCCAAGATTCTGTTTGCTCAGGCGGCAGTTGGAAATGATGACAAAATTCTTCCGACGATGATTGCTCTGGCAATCAGTACCATTCTGAATACGGTTTATTTCTTAAAGACAGTGATTCGTCTGTACACTCCGGAGAAAAAAGCGGTTGTTCAGAAGAAAAATTTCAAAACGGTTACTATGGCACAGCAGCCGGCGAAGGCCGTTGCTCTGCTTTGCCTTATTATTCTGAATCTGTTTCTGGGCATGTTCTCACAGCCGGTTATGACGGCGATTGAGAAAGGCCTCAGTATGTTTGCGTAAGGAGAGAGTGATATGAATATCTGGATCATTCTGCCGATGTTTATATCGGCGGCAGCGGGAATTTTCCTGCTCGTGTCTTCCTTTGCAGACCATCTGAAAGGGAGAGACGGAAAAGAGAATCTTCACAACCTGCATCTGTTCGTGGGGACGGTCCTTTTGGCAGCTGCAGTTCTCGCGGTTGCTGCGGCATGGACCGGCGAGAAGGAGATTACTCTGTTTTATTTAATGAAGGACATTCCGGTTTATTTCCACGTGGATGCGGTTGGTCGACTTTTTGTCACCTTCGTAAGCATTGTGTGGGTGTGTGTCGGAATTTATTCCTTTGTATACATGAAGCATGAGGGAGAGGAAAAAAGATTCTACGGATTTTTCCTTCTGGTGTATTCGGTGCTGATCGCACTGGATTTTTCCGGAAACCTTGTGACCATGTATCTGTTTTATGAATTGATGACACTGACTTCCATGCCACTGGTTCTGCACAATGGTTCCAGAGAAGCGATTATGGCTTCTCTGAAGTATCTGTTTTATTCCATGTGCGGTGCTTATGCAGGTCTGTTCGGTATCTTCTATCTGTATCGTTACTGTGATACCCTGGCCTTTGTTCCGGGCGGTTCCCTTTCCATTACACTGGCATCTGGCCATGAAGGGGTTCTTCTCTGGGCAGTGATGGCAATGCTCATTGGTTTTGGAGCAAAAGCAGGTATGTTCCCGCTTCATGCATGGCTTCCGACAGCTCATCCGGTTGCTCCGTCTCCGGCTTCTGCAGCTCTTTCCAGTATCATTGTGAAGTCCGGTGTGCTGGCAATTATCCGTGTCGTTTATTACATGGTTGGAGCAGATTTCCTTCGGGGAACCTGGGTTCAGACCGCATGGATGACACTGGCTCTTATGACAGTATTTATGGGATCACTTCTTGCGTTCCGTGAGCCGGTGTTTAAGAAACGTCTGGCATACTCAACGGTCAGCCAGGTTTCCTATATTCTATTTGGCCTCTCTGTATTAGAGCCGCAGGCAATGAGTGGAGCACTGCTTCATGTAGTATTCCATGCCTTCATTAAGAGTACCCTGTTCTTAACAGCAGGTATCTTCATTTTCCAGTGCGGCAAGACCCGAGTAAAGGAACTCAGGGGAATTGGCAAACAGATGCCTGTCACTCTGTGGTGCTATACCTTTGCATCCCTTGCTCTGATCGGTATTCCGCCGACAAGTGGTTTCATCAGTAAGTGGCATCTTGCAGAAGGAGCACTCTCCGGAAACATCGGAGCATTCCGTTATGTAGGTCCGGCAGTTCTCCTTGTATCTGCACTTTTGACAGCAGGTTATCTGCTGCCGGTAACGATCAGCGGTTTTCTTCCGGGAGAGGACTGGAATCCGGATGAGAAGAGTGCGGGACAGGAAGAGTCTCACAAGTCCGGCAAAAAGAGTTCTCTGGAACCATCCATTGGCATGCTGCTTCCACTTGCGATTCTGGCGTGTCTTGCGGTACTTCTGGGCGTATTCCCGAATCCGCTTTTGAAACTTGTTAACGAGATTGCATCTATGGTGCTGTAAGGAGGAGAGAAGAATGAGTCCTGTTTATCTGGCGATTGCAATTCTGCTTCCGATCCTTGCGGGAGCCCTGATTCCTCTGCTGCCTTTTAAGAACCGTCAGCAGATGATGATTTATATTGAGACAGTTGTGGTTGTAAATACCCTTCTTGTCATTTACCTGTTGTTCCATCGTCCGGAGGATGGCATCGTATTTTTCCATCTGACGGGAAATCTGAGCATCAGTTTCCGACTGGATGGACTTGGCACTGTGTTTGCTGCCATTGTGTCCCTGCTCTGGCCTCTGGCAACCTTGTTTGCCTTTGAGTATATGAAACATGAAGGTCATGAGAAATATTTCTTCATGTTCTATACCATGACTTATGGAATTACCCTTGGCATCGCTTTTGCTGAGGATATTGTGACCATGTACTGCTTCTATGAAGCACTGACATTGATTACGGTGCCGCTGATTATGCACACTCTGACACGTGAGGCGATTCTGGCGAGCCGTACGTATCTGTACTATTCTCTTGGAGGTGCGGCATTTGCATTCATCGGAATGATTTTTATTCTGATGTACGGAACGACTTCCAACTTTGTTCCGGGCGGCGTTCTTGATCCGGCAAAAGTCGGAGACAGCCGAAACCTGCTGCTTCTGATCTACGTGCTCTGCTTCATGGGATTTTCTGTGAAAACTGCTATGTGGCCTTTCGGAGCATGGCTTCCGAAGGCAGGTGTGGCACCGACTCCGGTTACAGCACTGCTTCATGCGGTTGCCGTCGTAAAAGCCGGCGCATTTACTGCAATGCGTATTACCTATTATAGTTTTGGTTCTGAGTTCCTTCGTGGATCCTGGGCACAGACCGTTGTTATGATTCCGGTCATTTTTACCATCGTTTATGGCTGCAGCCGTGGTCTCAAGGAAACCCATCTGAAACGAAGACTGGCATATTCCACGATGAGTAACCTGTCCTACATTCTGTTTGGTGTCGTTCTCATGTCACCTCTGGGATTTACCGGTGCGCTGTGCCATATGGTTTTCCATGCAGTGATGAAAATCTGCTCCTTCTTCTGTGCAGGTGCAGTAATTTACAAAACCGAGCGCAACTATGTTCATGAGCTGGACGGCTTTGGCCGAAAAATGCCGAAGGTGTTTATCACCTTTACCATTTCCGGACTGGCACTGATGGGGGTTCCGGGACTGTGCGGTTTCATCAGCAAATGGAATCTGGCCAAGGCGGCGATTGTAAGTGAGCATCCTCTTGCAGTTGTGGGAATTGCGGCACTTCTGATTTCTGCACTGCTGACCGCAATTTATATGATGACCATTTCGGTACGTGCTTTCTTCCCGGGAAAAGAGTTCGACTACAGTACTCTGAAAGGAGTGGAGGATCCGAACTGGATGATGATTCTGCCTCTGGCATGCTTTGTCGTTGCAATGTTTGTGTTTAGTCTTCATTCCCAGCCGATCGTTGCGGCACTTACGGAACTGACATCTTTTGTGAAATAAGAAGGGAGAGAAACTATGTCAGGTATGATATTAGGACTGCTTGTTTTCTTCCCGTTTCTTGGTGGACTGCTGGTCGCACTGGCAGGAAGAAAAGATGCAAATCTTAGAGATTACACTGCGGATGCAGTTGTGATCATTGAATTTATTATGATGTTTGGCCTGTTTCTTGCCCTTTCCGGCAAGGCAGGTGTGGAAGTAGAAGGAACGATTGCGGATCCGGCATTCTGGAATCGCGGTGTTGCTTCTCTGGGAATCGACAACCTGGTTGGTATGGGACTTCATTTTCAGGCGGACGGACTTCGCCTGATCTACGGAACCATTACAACACTGATGTGGATGATGACAACCATTCTTTCAAGAGAGTATTGCCGTCATCACAAAAACACCACTCGATTCTATCTCTTTATGATGCTGACTCTGGGAGCAACTATGGGCGTGTTCCTGTCAGCGGATCTTATGACGACGTTCATTTTCTTCGAGATTATGTCTTTCACATCTTATGTGTGGGTTGCACAGGAAGAGAACAAAGCCTCTCTTCGTGCGGCAGAGACATATCTTGCAGTAGCAGTGTTCGGCGGTCTTGTAATGCTGATGGGATTGTTCCTTCTGTATCATGAAGTGGGAACTCTTACTATTGATGAGCTTTATATGGCGATTCAGACAGCAGGAGATCAGAGGGTACTGTACGCTGCAGGTGCCTGCATGCTCGTAGGATTCGGTGCCAAGGCCGGTGCCTTCCCGCTGCATATCTGGCTGCCAAAAGCCCATCCGGTTGCACCGGCACCGGCGTCTGCACTGCTTTCCGGTGTTCTGACAAAAACCGGTATCTACGGTATTCTGATTCTGACTGCGAACCTGTTTCTCCATGACGAGAAGTGGGGCAGCCTTATTCTTTGGCTCGGTGTACTGACCATGTTCGGCGGCGCACTTCTTGCGGTCTTCTCTATCGATCTTAAGAGAACTCTCGCCTGCTCCTCCATGTCCCAGATCGGGTTCATTATGGTGGGAATCGGTATGCAGGGACTTCTGGGAGATGAGAATGCTCTTGCAGTTCACGGAACACTGCTCCACATGATGAACCATTCCATGATCAAGCTTGTTCTTTTCATGGCAGCAGGTGTGATCTTTATGAATACCCATGCTCTGGATCTGAACAAGATTCGTGGTTTCGGAAGAAAGAAACCGCTTCTCAAAGCCATCTTCCTGGTAGGTGCTCTGGCAATTGCCGGTGTTCCAATGTTCTCCGGTTATGTGAGCAAAACGCTCCTTCATGAGAGTATTGTTGAATTTGGCGGAGACTGGGTTATGAAGGCCATTGAGTGGATCTTCCTGATTTCCGGTGGTATGACCGCTGCATATATGACAAAACTGTTCGTTGCCATTTTTGTGGAAGAGAATGCAAGTGCGGAAACCCAGAGAAAATTTGACAGAACGAAGAAATATATGAATACAGAGAGTACCTTTGCCCTGGCGGTAAGTGGAATGCTTCTTCTGATCTGGGGACTGTTTCCGGGACAGCTTATGGACCGTGCAGCCGTTCTTGGACAGAGATTCATGGGACTTTCCGAAGCCGGACACAAAGTTCATTATTTCAGCTTTGAATGTCTGAAAGGCGGTCTGACTTCTCTGGCCATTGGTGCATTGCTGTACTTCTTTGTCATCCGTAAATTCCTTATGAAAGCGGAAAATACACAGAATGCAAAATCTTCTGCGAAGGGAGAAGGAAACCGCAGGAAAAAGGCAAAGAACAATTCAGGTCGTCTTGTATATGTGAATTGCTGGCCGGCATGGTGGGATATGGAAAATCTCATCTATCGTCCGCTGATTGCCATTCTTTCTGCAGTCTGTGGATTCTTCTGCCGAATTCTGGATACCTTTGTGGATCTTGTTGTGCTGGCGCTCAGAAAAACCATCTATCGAGACAGCCCGCTTCCACATGAACTTCAGGAGGGAAGTGTATTCACCGTATTCATTGGAAATATTGCAAACGGTTACAGAAATCTTGCGAACAGAACCTATCGCAAAGGAAATCCGGTGGAGAAAGATTATGTACACGACCTCGCTGCAAAACGTGCGGAAGTCCGTCAGAACAGCATTCTGATCGGACGAAGCCTGTCCTTTGCACTGATGCTTCTATGTATCGGATTTATGCTGACACTGTTCTATCTGATTTGGTTTTAAGAAGTTGTTGAAGTAAGGAGAACGTCCTGTGGGCGTTCTCTTTTCTTATAAACCCAGTTATTTACTGGGCTTGTTCTTGTTGACGGTATAGCCTTCTTTGATAAGTTCAGCAACCGTCTCGTGGTAGCCAGATTCATTTTACTTGACATCCTGATTTACTTATAGAATAATTTATAGAAGAAATGGACCCGGCATGAAATGCAGAAGGAGGAGTTTTCTATGAATTTTGCGGATTTTAAATGGACAAGAGAGCCATTGGATTTTCACATTGGTGAAGATCAGATTGAGATTGTAACAAAACCAAAAACCGATTTGTGGCAGAGAACGTATTATCATTTCCGAAATGACAATGCC
>JAUNAE010000099.1 GCA_030527765.1 Eubacteriales bacterium | reverse complement strand
TCGCCGAGAAGCTCTGCAAATTTTGCTGCATGCTCAGCCTCTTCGTAAGCTGCTTTCTCCCAGTACAAACCGATCTCCGGATATCCCTCACGGAATGCAACACGAGCCATAGCAAGGTACATACCAACCTCAGAGCACTCGCCGTTGAAGTTTGCACGAAGATCTGCAAGGATGTCCTCGCTTACTCCCTGAGCTACACCAACAACGTGCTCAGCTGCCCACTCCATATCACCTTTCTGCTCGGTGAATTTCTCAGCCGGTGCCTTGCACTGTGGACAGGCTTCCGGAGCAGTGTCGCCTTCATGAACATAACCACATACATTACATACCCATTTTGCCATTGTTTTGATCTCCTTTTCTTATAAAAAATTTATTTGAATTTCTTTGTAACCTTTTAATGATAGGAATGATTCCTGTTTTTAATAATGTATCATATTGGGTCTCTTAAGTCAAGTATTTTCACCGATCTTGTGTAATCCCTCTGCACAATTTGGTGCTGCGATTCTCGGGTTTTTATGCATAAATCGCATGAAAAACGCCTCGCGGCATATTACCTGTGAACAGTCATACAATCCTCACATATTCCTGTGAATCGTCCGGAAAACTCTGTGATCTTACCGCCAAAGTGTGCTCTTGCTTCTTCTAACATCACATTCGGATCCAGATCATCCATGTCGGTGATTCGTTGACAATGTGTGCAGTAGAAGTGACAGTGCGTATCGGTTCGCCCATCGAAATGATCTGCTCCGGCAAAACTTGAGAGTTTCTGAATCTCTCCGATCTCTGCGAGCAGGTTGAGGTTGCGGTATACCGTTCCGAGGCTGATATTCGGATAGGTGATTCGAATATTCTCATAAACCGTATCTGCAGTTGGATGATCGGTGCGATCCATAAGAAATTCCCGGATAGCTTCTCGCTGACGGCTGTATTTCAATGTGGCCATGTCATCCTCCTCTTTTAAAAACAGTAATTATTATCGTTACTGATAATAATATACTAAAATAATCCGGATTTGTCAAGAAGATATTGAACGAACATAAACAATCCTCCGCCTCTAAGGTGCAGAACCATAAATACTATATAAAAAAACTCCTCTCAGGCAGACCACATGACCATGTCTGCTTAAGAGGAGTTTTCAACCGAAGCGGATTGCGAATATCCGTTTGACATCGCGAATCTCGTAAGATTACTCCATCAATTCCGGATTCTCCAGAATTTTTTTCAGGAATCGCATGGATTTTCCATAGTAATATCCGTCGGAAATTCGTTCGTCGATGGTGAAGCTGAGTTTCAGGACACGCTTTGTCTCGGCTTCTCCGTGGCGATTCAGGGTTGTCACATTCTTTTTCTGTCCGATGACAACAAAAATAGAAGTTGTTCCCCAGTTCATCAGATGGTGATATCCGATTCCCATACCGATGGAACCAAGGTTTGTCAGTACAACAGAGCACTGATAAGGGTCTGTTTCGATGACAGAAGCAGGCATCCAGCCATGGCGGTCCGCCCATCTGGCAGCCGCACCGATGGCATGCTTGAAAGGAAGCTTCTGAATGAAATTCATGCTCTTGGTTGACTGATCATCCTCAACCTTACAGAGACGAATCTGCTCATTTACCTGTTTCTGAATGGAATCCAGATTGTCACCGTCGTGAAGCTGAATTCTCGCAAGCGTCTCATCGCCGTCATCTGAGAGAGTTTTCTTTACGGTAAAAGCAGCTGTAATATCATTTCGCTGATATACGTTTTTGTTTGCAATAAAACGGTTCATCTGCGGTCTGTGATCGATGGTCATGAGAACCGCACAGATAATCAAACCAAAGAGAGAATAACGGTCATCCTCGCTGCGGTCCTTATTCCGGGATCGGATAAAGCGCTCCGTCTTTTCCAGATCGATGGTCATCGTCATGTAGGCCTCATTGTCACAGCGATTCGGATACATGAGAGGCATAATGTAATGCATGGAATCCAGATCCCGGAGCAGTTTGCCATCCCGGCGATCCCCGTAATGGGTGCGCTTGAAAGCAGTCATCTCTGCAACAAAGCACAGAGGAATTGCAGCCACAACATCAACGAAGGAATGCTGTTTGACAAAAAGTACGGAGAGGCTGATGAGAATTGCAGCAATTACGACAAAAATCTTCAAGCCTTTTCGTGCATCTTTTTTCTTCAGCCAGGTGGAAGCAATTCCGATGGAGAATGCCACGTGCAGGGAAGGGCAGACGCCGGTAGGAGTATCCACGGAGTAAATATACTGAAGCAGTGATGCAAAAATATTTTCTCTCGGCATGACTTCCGGGCGGAGATACTGTACGGAAGGCCAGAGAATATAGACGATCATGGCAATCACCTGACAGGTGATGATGAATTTCTGAAGAGCGATGAAGCTCTTAGCATCTTTAAAGAAAAAATATGCCAGAGATCCGGCAACCAACAGATACCAGAAGGTGTAAATGATGACAAAATGCTCATTAAACGGGATCCAGTCATCCACAACGCTGTGAACGACGTGACAGCGGCTCTCCGGAATAAAGCGTTCGGTAATCAAGTACATTGCGAAATACCAAACCCATCCAAGCAGATACCACGCGTGTTTATAGTTTGTTTTTTTCATTTCATTCCTTTTCCATTCTAATATTTTCGGGATAGTGCTTCTTAGAAATATTGTTATAGGTCGTAACCTTATGTCGTGGAAGTTCATACGCCATTTCAGAAATGGCATCCATCAGTTCTGTGCAGATACGGGCGGGCTCCGCCTTCTTATCTGCCTCAGGATCGTAGTAGATCGGTTTTCCAAAGACGGCTTTCTTCAAGTCCGGGCAAAGGTACATGGGAACAAAAGGCGTACGGCGTTTGTTCTTGCGATAATCGAACCGTCCCAGTTCCGCGAACCCCTGCTGAAAGTTGTTCACAATGTTGTTGTGCTCCTCGTAGCATTCCGGAAAAATAACGACATCGCTTCCGGATCCCAGCTTTTCTGCAGAATCCTGGAACGTCTTAATGACACGCTTATCATGATAAACACCGATGGTGTTCGCATTCGTCATAATGAATGCGGCCAGAGGTGCAATGATATAGGAAGCAAGATGATAGAACCAGTGGGTCCACTTCGGCTTCCGGGACCAGAAGTCCTCGAAAGCATAGGAAGGAACTTCTTTCACATGCATCATGTTTGCCACACACCAGGTAAAAGATTTCCTCGGCATATAAAGCTGAGAAAAAATGG
This sequence comes from Eubacteriales bacterium, assembly GCA_030527765.1. The sequence goes on along the minus strand of JAUNAE010000099.1, from coordinate 7,560 downwards.
GTCCGTTCGCTTTGCAATGATTTCCCACAATCACAGCGGGTTCATCGGGAAGATTCTCGACACCCTCCACCGTGTATTTTGGAAAAAACAGCCACACATTGAAACGGATCCATCGATAAACAGGATGGGATTGATCCTTTAAAATTTTTTTCATTATGTATGCACAAGCTTTCTTCATTCAATTTGGGCAAAAGCCCTTGTGGAAACTGTTCTGCACCACGCAGAATACGACAGGTTGTGAATAGTTTCACTTTCCTTATCTTATCGTGAAGTGGCAAAAAATGCAAGTATTCAAGGATTTGCGGGGATTGTTCTTTGGTCTTTTTTGGGAATATGATATGATGGAAACAGGAGAAAATTCGCGGTCATCTCAAGGAAAGGAAAAGTGGCAGCCTGGGAAGGGTGCCATAAGGGAAAAGGTATGAAGAGAAAAGTTTTGACGATGATGCTCTCTGTTTTTCTTTCTGTTTCAGTTATTTCCAGTGTGTCTGCAGAGATGGATCTGCTGACAAGTGGAGATGAGTGGACGGAAGAGCAGACATATGAAACAGGGGAGACAGAAAACACAGGTAACACAGAAAACACAGGTGATTTTTCGGCGAGTACGGAATTAACAGAAACAGGAGAAGACGACAGTTTCTATTCCAATGAAGAGAATCCTGATGAGGAGGACAACGAAGCATTTTTGATTCCGGAAACGGATTCTGAAGATGTACTGCTGCTTCCAGAGGAAGATGCAGAGGATCCGGATTCGAATGTGCCGTCCGCACAATCTGATGAGGACATCATCATAGATGAAGAAACAGAAATGGTGGGAGCGACTTCCGGGCAGTGTGGAGCCAATGCTTATTGGAATTTGAGCAGCAATGGAACATTGACAATTTCCGGAAGAGGTGATATGTACAGCTTTGGATATGTAGGAGAAGATGAGCTTGGAAATTATGGAACGCTCATATCTAATGTTCCCTGGGATGCCAACGCTGTAAGATCCATTCAGATTGCTCAGGGGATTACCAGTATTGGTGACTATGCGTTCTATGATTGTAAGAAGATTACAAAAGTTACAATTCCAAATGGAGTGAAGAGTATTGGGAGTGGGGCATTTAGCGGCTGCAGTTCCTTAGTCGATATTACCATTCCAAATACCGTGGTCACAATTCATGGTTATGCTTTTGGCGGATGTGCTATGAGCAAGATCACAATTCCAAATTCAGTTACGTCGATTGGAGAGTATGCTTTTGCGCAATGCGGGTCTCTGAAAAGTATCATCATTCCAAGCAGCGTGAAAAAGATCTGGTATCAGGCATTCTTTAGGTGTAAGTCACTTACAGAAATAACTATTCCGAACAGCGTACGTGAGATTGGCTGGGGAGCTTTTGGGGATTGTACAAGACTTACCAAAGTCACACTTTCCGGAAATATGAGTTGTATAGAATACAGTATGTTCAGCGGTTGTACTTCTTTGAAAGAAATAGTAATTCCGGGCAGTGTGAATAAGATTCAGGGCTGGGCGTTTTATGGATGTAAAAATCTTCAAAAAGTGGTAATTCCGAAGAGTGTTCGCACATTTGGAGATGGAATTTTTCAATCTTGTGCCAACGTGAAAATATATGGCTACTCCGGAAGTGCGGCTCAGACCTATGCAGAAAACGAGGGAATTCCTTTTGTAGAAGCAATTGAGATTGCAGGTCTTTCCAATACGACTTCCGGAGTGAAGTTAACATGGAACAAGGTTAGCACAGCAGCGAAGTATCGAGTTTATTATCGTGTGCAGGGAGAGTCCAAATGGATCAAAGCAGCTGATACTTCTTCCACCAATTATACGGTAACAGGACTTGCAAGTGGAACTACTTATAACTTCACAGTACGTTGCCTGAATTCAGCAGGCGAATTTAACAGTGATGCAGCACCGACCAAAACTTTGAAATACATTGCAGCACCGAAGGTAAGATCCGTAGAGCTCCGAAAAACAGGAGTTGCAGTGAAGTGGGATGCAGTTTCCGGTGCGGAAAAGTATCGCCTGTTTTACAAAGTTTCAGGAGCATCTGACTGGACGAAAGCAGCGGATACCACCGGGACCGGTTACACAGTAAACGGACTTACTTCCGGAAAAACGTATGTTTTCACCGTGAGATGTGTGAATGCTGCAGGTACTGGTTTTACGAGTGCTTATGATTCAAAAGGAACGAGAATTCAATATATCACAGCACCCATTGTCAGCAGTGCATCCCTTACAACGACTGGTGTGAAGGTTACTTGGAATGCGGTAGGTGGTGCAGAGAAGTACCGCATATTTTATAAACTTTCTGATAGCAGTAAGTGGACGACCTCAGGAGATACAACAGCGAATAACTATACCGTGAAGGGGCTGACCTCCGGTAAGAGATATGTTTTCGTCGTTCGATGTGTGAATGCTGCCGGAACAGCATTCACCAGCGCCATGGACACCACAGGAAAAACTCTTCGTTTTGTGAAGGCTCCGGTAATTTCTTCTGCGGCCGCAGGTTCCAAGAGTGTTACCGTGAAGTGGGGTGCTGTTTCCGGTGCACAGAATTACCGTGTATTCTACAAGCTGTCCGGAGCAAGCAGCTGGACAACAGCAGGAGATACCACATCAACCAGCTACACAGTTAAGAAACTGACTTCCGGAAAAACCTATGTGTTCACGGTTCGCTGTCTGAATAAGGCGGGAACATCCTATACCAGTGCGTATAACACTAAAGGCGTATCCGCCAGCGTGAAATAAAATATTGAAATGAAATATCGATAAGCGGTATTCGCCAGTGTGAAATAAAACATGAAATGATAGATCAATAAGATGTATCGCCAGCGTGAAATAAAACATGAAATGATAGATCGATAAGCGGTATTCGACAAGCGAAATTCCGGGGAGCATAGGAGTGTCCATACACAAAATATGCTCCCTGTTCAAGTTTACAAAAAAAATGAAGTATGGTAGAATTTTGATGACTATTTACAGTGGATAATGGTTGTGAATAGTTACAGTATTCTAGTAGTTACAAATGCTGAATATATAGATTCTTCTGTGAAACTCCCCTGAAACGAAAACCTTCAGGGCAGCTTGACCGGAGAATCAAAAGATAGGAGAGGAAGCAAAATGGACAAGAAGAAATTTTATATGACGACGGCGATTGCCTACGCATCCGGCAAGCCACACATTGGCAACACTTATGAGATCGTGCTCGCCGATGCCATTGCAAGATATAAGAGACAGCAGGGATATGAGGTGTTTTTCCAGACCGGAACGGATGAGCACGGTGAAAAAATCGAACTCAAGGCAAAGGACGCGAACGTAACTCCGAAGGAGTATGTAGACAACGTTGCCGGTGAGATCAAGAGAATCTGGGATCTGATGAACACTTCCTATGATAAATTTATCCGTACCACAGATACGGACCATGAGAAACAGGTTCAGAAGATGTTCAAAAAAATGTACGCCAAGGGCGACATTTATAAGGGCGCTTACGAGGGATGGTACTGTACTCCATGTGAGTCTTTCTGGACAGAGTCTCAGCTGGTAGACGGCAAATGTCCGGACTGTGGAAGAGAAGTAACCAAAGCTTCTGAGGAGGCTTATTTCTTCCGTATGAGCAAATATGCAGATCGTCTGATCGAGCATATCAACACCCATCCGGAGTTCATTCAGCCGGAGTCCAGAAAGAATGAGATGATGAACAACTTCCTTCTTCCGGGACTTCAGGATCTGTGTGTATCCAGAACTTCTTTCAGCTGGGGTATTCCGGTAGATTTCGATCCGAAGCATGTCGTATACGTATGGCTGGACGCTCTGACCAACTATATTACCGGTATCGGATATGATGCAGACGGAGACAGCACCGAGCTCTTCAACAAGAACTGGCCGGCTGACCTTCATCTGATCGGAAAAGATATTATCCGTTTCCATACTCTGTACTGGCCGATTTTCCTGATGTCACTGGATCTGCCTCTGCCGAAGCAGGTATTCGGACATCCGTGGCTGCTCCAGGGTGACGGCAAAATGAGTAAGTCCAAAGGAAATGTTATTTACGCAGATGATCTGGTAAGTCTTTTCGGCGTAGATGCTGTCCGCTATTTTGTAATGCATGAGATGCCATTCGAGAACGATGGTGTGATTACATGGGAGCTTCTTGTTGAGCGTATCAACTCTGAGCTTGCAAACACTCTTGGAAACCTGGTGAACCGTACCATTTCCATGTCCAACAAGTATTTTGGCGGCGTTGTAGAGAACAAAGGTGTAACCGAGCCGGTTGACGAGGATCTTAAGTCCTTTATCCTGGCTGTTCCTGCGAAGGTTGATGCGAAGATGGAGAAACTTCGAGTTGCGGATGCTCTCACTGAAATCTTCACAATTTTCAAACGCTGCAACAAATATATCGACGAGACTATGCCATGGGCTCTTGCAAAGGACGAGACCAAACAGGATCGTCTTGCAACAGTTCTTTACAACCTGGTTGAGGGTATCTGCATGGGTACCGTTCTTCTGAAATCTTTCATGCCGGAGACAACGGAGAAGATTTTCGGTCAGCTGAATGCTGCAGAGCGTGAGCTCAGTGATCTTGCTGAGTTTGGCCTGTATCCATCCGGAAACAAAGTAACCGACAAGCCGGAGATCCTTTTCGCAAGACTGGATATGAAAGAGGTTCTTGCAAAGGTTGAGGAGATTCAGGCGGCTGCCAAAGCGGATGCGCCGGAAGAAGAGGCTGAGGAAGACGGTATTGATATTGAGGCAAAACCGGAGATTACTTTTGAAGATTTCCAGAAACTGCAGTTCCAGGTAGGTGAGATTGTTGCCTGCGAGGCGGTTAAGAAATCTAAGAAACTTCTTTGCTCTCAGGTGAAGATCGGAACAAAGACACGTCAGATCGTGTCCGGAATTAAGGGTTCCTATTCACCGGAAGAGATGGTTGGCAAAAAGGTTATGGTTGTGACAAATCTGAAACCTGCGAAACTGGCCGGAGTACTCAGTGAGGGTATGATTCTCTGTGCTGAGGATGCAGATGGAAATCTGTCTCTCATGACACCGGAGCGCAAGATGCCGGCCGGTGCTGAGATCTGCTGATGATCGGAGGAAGATTTGAATGATTTTTGACACCCATGCCCATTATGATGACAAAGCATTCGAGGAGGACCGAAAGGCCCTCCTTTCTTCCATGCAGGAACATGGAATTGGAACGATTATTAATGCCTGTGCCTCTGTGACGGATCTGGATCGAACCCTTCAGTTGACCCGTGAGTATCCGTTTATTTACGGGGCAGCAGGAGTTCACCCGGATGATGCCGGGGAGATGACAGAGGAGACCCTCAAGAAGGTGCGGGAAATGTCCCGAGATCCAAAGATCGTTGCGATTGGAGAGATTGGTCTGGATTATTACTGGCACAAGGAGAAGGAGGAGCATGACCGTCAGAAAGAAATGTTCCGTGCTCAGATGGACATTGCCAGAGAGGAAAAACTTCCTTTTATGATTCACAGCCGTGAGGCGGCTGAGGATACTCTGAAGATTGTGAAGGAGTACATGCAGGAAGGCGGGATGTCCGGCGGCGTGATTCACTGCTTTTCCTATAGCAAAGAAATGGCGAGAGAGTACCTGAAAATGGGACTTTATCTCGGAATCGGCGGAGTGGTGACTTTTGCCAATGCCCGCAAACTGAAAGAGGTTGTTGCGGAGATGCCGCTTTCACAGATGCTTCTTGAGACGGATTCCCCCTATCTTGCTCCGAAGCCTTTCCGTGGAAAAAGAAATTCTTCTCTTTATCTGCCGTATGTTGTGGATGCAATTGCGGAGCTGAAGGGCGTTTCTCCGGAGGAAGTTGTTGCTGTTACTGAGAAAAATGCAAAAAATCTATTCTTTACAAACAAGTGAGACAATAGTATATTAAAAGAAAATGTGGATTGTTGAACACTTTTTTGATGAGTGTGTGGATAAATAAGGGAAACCACACGGAATTAGCAGCTGTGATAAGGGAATAAACACAGGAGATCGTGAGTTAGGGGGAGAAACATGCAGGAACTGATCCGGGAGTCCGGGTATTTGATGGACTTCAGCGGTGCTTTTCGAGGCCCGGTCAGAAAGATTCTTTTTGCGCTGATGGTAATTATCGGAATTCTGCTGGCTTAAGATAAGTCGAGGAAACAGATAGATTCAAGAAGACGAAGATGAATAATAGCTTCCGGAGATTGCGATCTTACGGAAGCTATTTTCTTAACAGAATTAAGTAAGCACGCTGCTTCAATGTTTGTATGTACATTGAAGCAGCGGACTTTTTTACTTGTAATTGATTAGTTCAGCTAATTACTTTTTGATCTGCCAGAGCAGTGATTGACTTATTTTACCGTGATTTTCTTGTCGATGAAGGTTGACATTGCACCTCCGTTGTAAGCTCTTACGGCATAGCTGTAAGTCTTTTTCTTTGCTGCGGTTGTATCGGTATAACGCAAGGTTCCAACGCCTGTGACAGATCCGATTTTTTCAAAACTGCCGTTTCCTGTCTTACGGTAAATATAATATCCCTTTGCACCGCTTACTTTTGTCCATTTCAGCTGTACTTTTCCGGAACTACTGGAAAGAGTAAGTGTCGGTACGCCAAGGGCACGCATACTTGAAGGCTGGTAGCCGGAGAGTACATTTCCTCGGTAAGCTCTGACTACATAGGTGTAAGCTCTTCCTCCAACCAATGGTTCGGTATCGAGGTAAGAGGTCGCTGACGCGGCTGCGGTGGCAATTTTTTCCAGGCTGTAGCCGCCGCTCTGTGGCTTGCGATAGATGTAATAGCCGGTGACACCCGGAACTTTGTTCCATGTGACACTCATACCGGTTTTGTTATTAAAGGCCTTCGCGGTAACACCTGTGAGGAAACACTTGCTGATCGTGTTATATTCGGAACTGGATTTTCCCTTATAGGCTTTCACTGCGTAAGTATAGGACGTTCCGGATACGACGTTTGTGTCCACGAAGAAGGTTTCTTCGGAAACACTTCCAATGCGAGTCAGGGAGTCATCGGAATTCACACGGTAGATGTTATAGCCATTTGCACCGGCTACTTCGTTCCATGTCAGCTTGATACCATCCATGGTGTTTGCTGCAGATTTGAAGACCGGATTGGAAAGACGTGTAATGGAAAGTACATCTTCTGCGGTGTATTCCTTATATGGGCCGACAATTTTGTAAGTGTAGGTGATTCCGCTATTCGCTGAATCGTCGGTGTATGTTTCTATCCACCAGTTCAGAGTATCCAGAAGCTCATAATCGGAATCAGGGGTCTTTCTGTAGATCTGAAGCTCAGAAGAATGTGACGCACTCCAATTTAATTTGATACCTTCGGATACATTTTCTGCTTTGAAGTCATTGAGTCTGTAATGAAAGATAGAAGCTTCACTGGAAGTAGCTGTCTGACCGTTTTTGGAAACCTCTATACGATAACCATAGTATGTATCTTCTGTAACATCGGAGTCGGTGTAGGTGGTAAGATCTTTCACAACAGCGATCTGCTTATAATCCTGGTAAGCCATCTGATAAGATTGACTGGTTCCGTTGTCGTTGT
>JAUNAE010000584.1 GCA_030527765.1 Eubacteriales bacterium | reverse complement strand
GGGATCGAACCTATGATATCGTCGGGGATGCCCAGTGTCAGATTGAGCATGGAATTCGGGAAGATCAGATTTTTGCCCGTGTTAATTCTATCGTTCGTGATGGCAAAACGATTCGGCCGGGGAATTTTTGGTGGTTTTTCTTTGAGAAGATATGGATTCGAATCGTTCCTCTTCGCAGGTATATTGTGAGAGGATATACTCGTATTAAGAAATAACATAATAAGGGAGATCATATCAAATATTTACGTTTTGATATGATCTCCCTCTTTTTGTGTCTGTTTATGCTAAGAATCCATTTACAATCTGTTCTTCGGCTTCTGCTTCTGTCAAGCCGAGAGTCATGAGTTTGATAAGCTGTTCTCCGGCAATTTTTCCGATGGCAGCTTCGTGGATGAGGCTGGCATCTACCACAGAGGCTGAGAGCTGTGGGCTTGCTAAAACTCTTGCATTATCCATGATGATGGAATCGCATTCTGTGTGTCCTGCGCATGCAGCGTTACCGTTGAGTACGCTGATGAAGTGCTGGGTACTTTTATCTTTGGCAACGGTACGGCTTACGATGTTACAGCTGCTGCCTTCTCCGTTGAGGTCTGCCGTGAAATCGGATACCGCATTTTGAACGCCTGTTGTCATTACTTTTTCGTGTACTACCAGGCTCGCACCGGCTTCCAGTGTGGCGGTTGTTTTGCGGAGTGTATCATCGATACCGGAAATCTGTGTTGTTTCCATCTCCATATGGGCGCCTTCTTCAAGGTGTACGATGGTGGTTGGATTCATGAATCGTTTGCCGCGGCCATCGCCTTCACCGTAGTGTTTTTCGATGTAGCGTACTTTGGCATTTTTACCTACATGGAAGCTGTGGATTCCGTCGTGTTCGCTATCCTGACCGCCGCAGTTGTGGATTCCGCATCCTGCTACGATCACAATATCACTGTCCTCTCCGATGATGAAGTCGTTATATACATTTTCCTTTAAACCGGTCATGGAAAGCACAACCGGGATGTGAACGCTTTCATTTTTTGTACCTGGTTTTATGATGATATCAATACCTGGTTTGTCTTCTTTGGTTACGATATCGATATTTGCTGTCGTGTTGCGCGCAGCGCTCTGTCCATTTGCACGGATATTATATGCCCCTACAGGAAGTGCATCTAATTCTGCCACTTCTTTGAGGAGTTTCTGCTGAATTGTATCAATTGCTGCCATGTCTTAGCCCTCCATCTTTTCTGTCAAAGTTTTGCAGGCGATGCTTCCTGCTGTGTCGAGAAGTGTTGGAAGAATCTCTTCGCGAGTGCCGTATTTTTCGAGTTTTCCGGCTTTTACGTATACAATCTTATCTGCGATATTGAGAATTCTTTCCTGGTGACTGATGATGAGAATGTTGCCTTTGGTCTGTTCGTGCATCTTCTCGAATACGTGGATGAGGTTTTGGAAGCTCCAGAGGTCGATGCCTGCTTCGGGTTCATCGAAGATGCTCATCTTGGTTCCTCTTGCGAGAATGGTTGCGATTTCGATACGTTTCATTTCACCGCCGGACAAGCTGTCGTTGAGTTCTCTGTCAATGTAGTCTCTTGCGCAGAGACCTACCTCAGAGAGGTAGTGGCAGGCTTCTTCCATGCTTGTGTCTTTGCCCGCTGCCAGTCTTAAGAGGTCGCGTACGCGGAGTCCCTTGAATCGTACCGGCTGCTGGAATGCATAGCTGACACCTAATTTGGCACGTTCTGTGATGGATAAGTTGGTGATATCCTGGCCATCTAAGAGGATCTGGCCGGATGTTGGCTGATAGATACCGGCAATTACTTTGGCCAAGGTAGATTTTCCACCGCCGTTTGGACCGGTAATTGCCACAAATCCGTCATTGATTACAAGGTTGATGTCGCTTAAGATTTCTTTGCCATCTTCCGCTTCATAGGATATATTCTTTAATTCGAGCATAATTTGCCTCCATTTCTATTTGATTAAGTCTCGCTGATGGGAGGGGTTCATTCCTCACTGACAGTGCGTAATAATA
>JAUNAE010000098.1 GCA_030527765.1 Eubacteriales bacterium | reverse complement strand
GGGAGAGTCTGTGGTGCTCTTGTCGAATACGGGGCATGGCAGAAGCGCTGCGCGTCAGAGGAGAAACCTGTCCGGGGTGTCGGAACTTCAGGCAGTGAAAGAATATCTGGGAAGAGTATTCGAAGGAATGGGAATGAGAAGATGCGCTTCTCTGTGGATGGAAGAACTGCCGGAGATTCTATATCTTTCGGACTGTGATACAAGTATCAGACAGAATTCCGGAATTTCAGTGCTTCTCGGAAAGATGGATGATCCGGAGCGACAGATGCAGCCATCTTTTGAAATAACGTTTCCGGAATGCGGGCATCTGGTCATTCTTGGAATGACGAGAAGCGGCAAGAGCACGCTTCTTCAGACGCTGATTACAGGAATTCTGTTTCGATATTCTCCGGAAGAAATTCAGATGCTCGCTTTTGACTTCAGTGATGGCGGGATGACAGCCTTTGCTTCTATGCCGCACACAATCGGGATATTGAAAGAACAGGAGGATGAACATATTCCCCGGGCACTGCATCAGTTGGAGAAAATGCTGGAAGAGCGAAAAAAAGAACGAACAGTGGAGAATCTTTCAGAAAAATGTGAAAAAACCGGACCGCTTCTTCTTGTGATTCTGGACAACTACAGCAAGTTCCGGGAAAAGACAGGAGATCTGTACGAACATATTTTATATCGCATTGCGAGAGAGGGAGCTGCCCTTGGAATGCTGCTTGTTATCACGGGAGTAGGATTTTCTATGGGGGATATCCCCACAAGATTTTCAAATCTGTTTCAGACAGTGCTGTGCCTTGCCCTTCCGGACAAATTTGCATATAGAGATGCCTTGCGAAGTATGAAAATTGACAGAATTCCGGAACCGGGAATACCGGGAAGAGGACTTGCTGTGAGGGAGCAGCGCATTCTGGAGTTTCAGACGGCACTGGCAGTTGCGGAAGAAGATGCTCTGTATCGCAGAAAAGTCCTGAGAGAGCAATGTGAATCTTATGCCGGTTCGTATCAGGGAAAGAGAGCTGCCTTGCTTCCGAGAATTCCTGCAGAGCCTAAATGGAAGGAATTTGGTCAGGATACCGGAAAGGTTTCGATGTGGTACATTCCGGTTGGATATGAGGATGCAACCGGAGATCTGTGTATGTTGGATTTCCGAAAAGAATACTGCATGTTGATTGCCGGAGAACGAAGAAGCGGGAGAAAGAATTATTTGAAAGTGCTGCTTCTGCAAATGAGAAAGCGGGGAGGAACCTGCTGCATCATAGATTGTGGGGGTACATTCTTTGCAGGAAGAGAACGGGAATATGGAATCAAGTACCTGCAGGAGGAAGAAGAACTGTTTGAATGGTTTCAGAAAAAACTGATTCCTCTGTTTGTGGAGAGAAAAGAACAACGGGAGAAACTGATTCGACAGGGAATGTCGGAAGAGAAAATAAGGGAAGCGCTCTGGAAGGAGCCGCCGTGTTTTGTTGGAATTGCAGATTTCCCGGCTTTTTTGCAGTTGGTTTATCATGCGAAAAAAGATATGAAAGGATTTCTGGAGAATATCTTTGAAAAGGGAGAAGGCCTTCACATTTATTTTGCTGCAGTCATAGCCAATGAGCAAAAAGAAGAAGTTTCCGGATTGGGGTCCTGGAAGAAATTTGTGAGACAGGGAAGAGGAATTCAGTTTGGTGGAGCACTGCAAAAGAATCCGGCTCTTTGTTTTCAGGATATTTCGTATTCCGGACAGACGAAACTTATGGAACCCGGATGGGGGATGCTGCCCCAGACCCAGACCGAGAAACAATCCAGAAAAATACGAGTGCCTCTTGTAGAATGGGAGGATTTATGATTCTGGTAGATGTGGAAATTGTCTGTATACAGGAAGTCAGGGATTTCTGGCTGGATGAAGAATTGACAACCGGAAAGATCGCTTCGGAGATGGCGGCAATTCTGAGAAATCTTCAGAGAGAGGAGGAATCCGCCGAAGGGTTTCTGCTCTGTTCTGAAGAGGCAGAGGGTCCGTTGGATCCGGAGAAAACTTTGAAGGAATGTGGAATTGTAAGCGGGAGTCATCTGATTCTTGTTTGAACGAGGATAGAAGAAATGGATTGAGAATCCTCTTACGAGATTCGGTTTCTTGCAAGGAGCAAAGCAGATTGCAAGAATCCGATTGACTTTACTGAGATAAATAGGCAGAAAGGTTGTGGTTGTGATAACAGATATTAAAGTGTCGTCCGCCGGAATTCTTGAGTGGAAAAACCGGGGAGAGACAAGCTGCTCCTCTATGGAAAATGCTGTCAACAGTCTGGAAGAAGGACTTTGCGCTCTATCAGGAATGTGGTCAGGGGATGCGAAGGAAGCTTTTGAGAATACCTTTCGGCAGGATCTCCTGGAAGTGAGGGAGCTTTTATTAGAACTTCATCAATTGCTGGACAGAGAAGGGCAGGGAGTTGCAGAATACGAAAATTGTATCAGGGATGTGGGGGAGTATGTTTCCCAAATGCCTGTGTGAGTGAGGAAAAAGATTGAATATCATACTGAAAGTAACACCGGAAAAACTGAAAAGTCAGGCAGAAACAATGGAACAATGGTGCGAGAAACTTCAGGAAGAGATCGGAAACATCGAGAGTGATCTTTCGAATGTTTCGGGATTCTGGGAAGGAGAGGCAGCTGTACGGGCACAGGAACTTCGAAGAGACTGGGTGGAGAAAAGCAAAGTGGTCGCAGCGAGGCTTAAAACAAGTCCTCCGAGACTGCTTCAGATGGCGGGAATTTATGAGACAGCGGAGAAGACGGCAGAATCTGTAACACAGACACTGAAATCGGATGTGCTTTAAGCAGTGAAGCGGAATTCGAATATCTGTTTGACGCAGCAAAAGCGGATTGCCAACGTCTCGCAGGGATTGACTTGAACAAAAAGCGGGGGATCAAAAAAACGTATGCAGACAGAATATGAAATCTATCTGGACTATCAGAGAAGCATTGGACGGGCGGATGGACTGCTTGTGATCAGCAGTAAAGTCGCATCCCGGATACAGAGTGAGATCACATCCTGCAGAAATCAGCTGGCAGGTGGATGGACGGGAAACTCAGCGGGGGATTTTCTTCTGAAACTGAATTCTCTGGAAGAAAAGGGGAAAAATCTGGCTCAGAGGATAGCGCAGATTGCAGAAATGCAGAAAACCGTTGCCTGGAATATCTACGAAGCGGAACTAAATGCCCTGGCGATCGCCAGGCAGCGGGAAAACGGATAAGCCGTGCGGCGGAATCAGTCGGGGATTTAGACCCCCACTGAGACTAATTTGTTATCCCTCACTTATAGAAGATGGGGGTCTCCCCGATTGAGACGAAATAATATGACGTGAGAATTGACGGGAAGAAGGGAGCAATTATGGCAGAAATCAAAGTGACCAGTGCAGAGTTGAGAGTCAAAAAAACGGAACTGGAACAATTAAATCAGCAATTTGATAATTCCGTCCTTCAATTGGAAGAAACGGTACATACACTGAATGGAAGCTGGGAAGGAGAATCCCATGACGCATTTTATAATGCCTTTGAAGGTGACAAAGGAAAGATGCAGCTGTTTTCAAATACCATTCGTTCGTATACGCAGGCATTGGACGCCATTATCAATCAGTATGAAGCGGCAGAGCAAAGAAATTTTTCCATTGCCCAAAGCCGTACCTGAATCCATTCAGGATCGCTTTGTGTGACAATTTATGAAATGGCAAGTGATAGGAATTAGAAAGGAAAAATTATGAATGCAATTTTAAAAGTAACACCGGAAACGCTTCGTGCGGTTGCATCTTCTCTGGAAAGTGAAGGATCCTCCATCAAAGGACTGACAGATCAGATGATTGCGATGGTGAATGAAATCTCTGATGCCGTCTGGGGAGGAGAAGCTTCGACATCCTATCGGGCAAAGTTTGCATCACTTCAGTCCAGCATGGACAAAATCCACATGATGATCAGAGAACATGTGCAGGATCTGAACGAGATATCTGCACAGTATCAGAGTGCAGAGACGCAGAATCAGGAGATGGCAGAAGGGCTTGCATCCAACATTTTGACCTGAGATGAGTACTTTACTTTCCTGTGGGCATGGGCTATAATTAATAAGTTCAGAGGGCAGTTCAGACAACTGAACTGCCCCCATTTTAATTTGCGGGAAACATTATTCCTGTAAGTTGAACGAGCAGGATTCATTCTTGTTGTTACCACAGAAAACCAATAACATGTAATTGAAAATTCATATAAGAGGCAGGTGAAACGAATGGACAGCGGTGACAGTCATGAACGAAGTCATTACACGGATGAATGGATTGACGTGAAGACAGAGAAAGATGGGACAGTCATACAACTGTCCATTGTTTCTGCTGTCAATTAATTACGCCGCCCTTCATCCGATGATCATGCAAAGGAGGAAGGGAAATGGGAAAAGACCAGGAAGAAATGACCAATGATACCGATCTTTTTGCGCAGAGACCGGACTATCATAAGGAAATTCTGGACATTATCCGCAGCAATGCGTCTCCCAGAAGAATGAACGAGCAGCTGAGCGATTATCACCAGAGTGATATTGCGGAAGTGCTGCCGGGACTTACCACTGCAGAGAGAAAGAAACTTTACCATATTCTGAGTACTGAAGTGCTCTCCGATATTTTTGAGTATCTGGAGGAAGATCAGGGTGCGGTTTATCTGGCAGAAATGGATGTCAGAAAGGCAGCAGTACTTCTTTCAGCTATGGAATCCGATGTGGCAGTGGATGTCCTTCGAGAAATCGAAAAAGAGAAACGAATGCTCCTCATTGATTTGATGGATGAGGATGCAAGAAAAGACCTGCGGCTGATCGCTTCCTTTGATGAGGAAGAGATCGGTAGCAAAATGACAACGAATTATATTTTGATTCGAGAAAACCTTTCTGTAAAAGAAGCGATGAGTTCCCTGATCGAGCAGGCTTCCGAAAACGACAATATCTCCACTTTGTTTGTGGCAGATGAGTATGGCGCTTTTTACGGAGCAATTGATCTGAAAGAACTGATCATTGCAAGACAGAATACCCGCCTTGACGATCTGATCATGACCTCTTATCCATATGTCTATGGTACAGAGAGCATTGACGAATGTATCGAGAAGCTGAAAAATTATTCCGAGGACTCCATTCCGGTTTTGGATAACAACAATCATTTACTTGGAGTCATCACCTCACAGAGCATCATCGAAGTTGTAGACGATGAGATGGGAGAGGATTACGCACGATTGGCAGGTTTGACTGCAGAAGAGGATTTGAAGGAACCGCTTCTGGAGAGTATGAAAAAACGTATGCCATGGCTGATTGTATTGCTGTTTCTCGGAATTCTTGTATCTACCGTTGTTGGTACCTTTGAGGAAGTGGTCTCTCAGCTGACATTGATCATGGCCTTCCAGTCATTGATTCTGGATATGTCCGGTAACGTTGGTACTCAGTCTCTTGCGGTTACCATTCGTGTGCTGATGGATGAGAATCTGACAGGAAGACAGAAGCTGAATCTTGTTGTAAAAGAAATTCGAGTGGGATTCTGCAACGGTCTTCTGCTTGGAGTGTTCACATTCCTGTTGATCGGATTGTATATTATGATCTTCAAACATCGAACTTTTACATTTGCGTATGCCGTATCCGGATGTATTGGAGTCTCTTTGCTTGTGGCAATGGTCATCTCCAGTGCAGTTGGCACATTGATTCCGCTGTTTTTCAAAAAAATCAAAGTAGACCCGGCGGTTGCTTCCGGTCCGTTGATTACAACCATCAACGACCTTGTAGCGGTGGTATCTTACTACGGATTGAGCTGGATTCTTCTTATTAATATGCTGCATCTGTCAGGCGCCTGATTCGAAGGTATGTCTGAAAAGAAAGCTGAATCATTGAATTAAATCGCGAATCTTGTAAGAAGATTCGCGCGCGAGTTCAGCAGTCTGCATCAAAAAGCAATCATACTCGAACGTATGGTTGCTTTTTCTTTTGCGATGAGATATACTGTATGTATACGAAGAGAGTGTTATGGAGAATTGAAATGAATGAGGCGTTGAGCAAAAAGATCTATATAGAATTCCCCTGTCCGACAGAGGATGATAACCGCTCTGACAAAGCTCGGGTTTTGGATGGACTGGAAGAACAGGGGATTTCAGCGAGAATTCCTTTACATACACTGAGAGAATTGCACAGACTTTCCGAAGATGGAGATTGGAAATGGACGATTTCTCTGTCCTGGAACGGAGATTTCTGGGAAGTTGTCCGTGTGGAAGAGGGAAATCATGAGAATGAGCACTACGGTGTTGCGCTGGATCTGGGAAGCACTACGGTGGTGGCAAGACTTCTGCACATGGGAACCGGAGAGTGTCTTGCAGAGACAAGTGCCTATAATCATCAGATTGCCTTTGGAACCGATATTCTTACAAGAATTTTTTACTGCAAAGATCGTCCGGATCACTTGGGAGAACTTCGGGATGCGACCTTGGACAGCATCCGGGAGGTTATGGATCAATTGGAGGAGCTTTCGGAAACTTCACGGGAGGACTGGATTTCCATGGTGATTTCCGGAAATACAACAATGATTCATTTTCTGCTGGAGATGGATCCCTTCTGCGTGTTTCACACTCCCTATGCGGTGGGTGTGACAGCACCGGGATTTCTATCCGGCAGAGAGCTGGGACTTTCCATTCAGGGAAATGTGTTCTGTGTGCCGGGGAAGTCGAATTATCTCGGGGGAGATATTATCAGTGGAATGATCGCTACAGGAATTCCGCAATCCGAAGAGATTCAGGTGTTTTTTGATATAGGTACCAACGGAGAACTCGTAATCGGAAACAAAGAATTTCTTCTTTGCGGAGCCGGTGCTGCCGGTCCTGCCCTGGAGGGAGGCGTTGTGACCACGGGCATGCGTGCTTCCGAAGGAGCCGTAGAAGGTGTCCGAATCCGAGGGGGAAAGATTTTCTGTGATGTGATCGGAGGAGGCTCGGCCAGAGGAATCTGCGGTTCAGGAATCATTGATCTGATTGCGGAACTGTACTTGAATGAATGGGTAGACTTCAAAGGAACCTTTAACCCTGAGAAAAGTTCCCGAATCCATGAACAAAACGGCAGATGCGGGGTGGAGTATGCGCCGGGACTCATGTTCTGGCAGGAAGATATGGAAGAATTTCTCCGAACGAAATCCGCGGCAGTTACTATGGTAGAATATCTTCTTCGGGAATCCGGAATCCCGAAGAGTGAAATTGCAAAATTTCATGTGGCGGGTGCTTTTGGAAAGCATGTGTCTGTGGAGTCTGCGGTAACCATCGGAATGTATCCGGATCTGGAAAGAGAGCGGCTTTGCAATGCCGGAAACTCTTCTCTGGAAGGGGCAGCGGAGATTCTTCTGCACAAAGAAACTCTTGACGAGCTGGACAAAATTATAGACAATATGGTCTATATTCAATTTGGTGCGGTAGAAGATTTTGTGCATATGATGGCTGCTGCTCAGGCAATTCCGCATACGGATCTGGAACAATATCCGAGTGTGCAGAAAAAAAGATTAGAATATCGGAATTTTCAGGAGGAAAAATTTTAATATGGGGTTTGACAAGAACTTTGTATGGGGAGCCGCGACCGCCGCTTATCAGGTAGAGGGAGCTGCGAAGGAAGACGGCAAAGGAGAGAGTATCTGGGATGTATTTTCCAAAGAGCCGGGAAAAACATTCGAGGGACATCACGGAGATGTAGCCTGTGATCAGTATCACAGATATGAAGAAGATATTCAGATTATGAAAAAACTGGGGATCCAGGCATACAGATTCTCTGTAAGCTGGCCTCGTATTTTCCCGGAAGGTACGGGAGAAGTGAATCCGAAAGGGCTGGAATATTATGACCGTCTCGTAGATGCGCTTTTGGAAAATGGAATCACCCCGTATATGACGCTGTATCACTGGGATCTTCCGTATGCCCTTCAGCTGCAGGGAGGATGGATGAATCCTTCTTCGCCGAAATGGTTTTATGAGTATGCGAAGGTCATTGGAACTCATTTTTCAGATCGTGTGAAACACTTTTTTACGATCAATGAGCCGCAGTGTGTCATTGATCTCGGATATGGCGTTGGCATCCACGCTCCTGGACTTAAAGTGGGGCATAGAGAATATTTCCGGCTTTGGCATAATGTTTTGAAGGCCCATGGAAGAGCGGTGCAGGCGCTGAGAGAAACAGCAAAGCAAAAAGTGGAAATCGGAATTGCACCTTGTGGAGGTATTTATTATCCGGAGTCAGAGAAACCGGAGGATATTGAAGCTGCAAGAAAAGCAAACTTCATGACAGCTTCTGATAATGTTCAGGAATTGTCCTGGAATATCGGCTTCTGCTGTGATCCTATTTACTTCGGACAATATCCGGAGGATGTTTTACAGAAATTCGGCAAATGGTTTCCGAAATTCACGGATCAGGATATGGAACTCATTTCCCAGCCTACGGATTTTCATGGCCAGAATATATACAACGGTGTGAAAGTGAGAGCCGATGAACAGGGCAATCCGGTGAGAGTTGCAAGACCTGCAGGTTATGGAAAGACGGCAGTGAACTGGCCGGTAACACCGGAGTGTCTTTACTGGGGTCCGAAATTCCTGTATGAGAGATACAAGAAACCGTTCTATATTACAGAGAATGGTATGGCGTGCCATGATGTAGTCAGCCTTGATGGAAAGGTACATGATCCGAATCGCATTGATTTCGTCCATCGATATTTGAGAGAGTATCGCCGTGCTGCAGAGAATGGTGTAGATGCAAGAGGATACTTCCAGTGGTCGCTTCTGGACAATTATGAATGGAATTCCGGATATGCAGAGCGTTTCGGAATTGTCTATGTGGATTACGAAACCCAGGAGAGAATCATCAAGGATTCCGGTTATGATTATGCAGAGATCATACGCACCGGAGGAAAAAATCTGTAATACTGGCATATCTGCTGACGCTGGACGCGACGTGAACAATATTATTTTGCTGGAATGTCCTGGAAGTTATTGATGATTACAAAACATTCCGGTGAAGTGGTATAATAAGGGAACTTAACCGAATCAAGTAAGTAGCGAAGCGGATTGCGAATATCTGTTTGACTCGAATTAAGAAGCGAAGCGAATTGCGAATATCCGCTTGACAAAGAAAGGAGTAATTCTTATGAAAAATATGAAAAAAATCGGAGCAGCACTTTTGAGTCTGAGCCTGATCGCAGGAGGAACCAGCCTGGTTCCGGTTTATGCGGATGGCAACAAAGTGGTTACACTTGGTGCAGATCTTTCTGATGCCCAGAAACAGACCATGCTGAATTATTTTAAAGTAAACGCCAATGATGTGCAGATTATGTACATCACAAACCAGGATGAGAGAAATCATCTGAGCAACCGTGTTCCAGTAGAGCAGATCGGAACTCGTACCGTGAGCTGTGCATATATCAAACCAACCACTTCCGGTGGAATCAAAGTTCGTACCGCTAATCTGAACTGGGTGACCGGAAACATGCTTGCTTCTTCCCTTTCCACTTCCGGTGTGAAGAACTGTGAAGTCATTGCAGCGTGTCCGTTTGAGGTATCCGGAACAGGTGCACTGACCGGTGTGCAGATGGCATATGAGCAGGCAACAGGACAGACATTGGATCCTGTCAAAGCAGATATTGCAGTACAGGAAGTCATTGTTACAGGTAATCTTTCCAATGAAATCGGCCGTACAGATGCGGTAAACCTGATCAATGATTCAAAGATTGACATTATTCAGAACCAGATCGTTGACAACTCTGAAGTAACAAACGTTGTTGTCAATGTGGCAAATGAAAACAATCTGAACCTTTCCCAGGAGCAGATGGATGAGGTTGTAAATCTTCTCCAGCAGATCGCAGACCAGCAGTACAACTATGAAGATGTCAGCGATACACTGGAAAGCATTGATGACAGCCTGAATGGTTCCGATGTTCCTACGGAGGAAGAGATTGATCAGATCGAAGTAGAAGAAGATTCCATTCTCAATGAAATCGATGAGAGTGTTCTTGGTGAGGATGTTGTCGTAAGCTCCACAGAAGATCAGAGCCTTGAAGAAGAGACATACACAGATGTCCCGACAGTGGAAATCGAGATGATTGATGAGAACACTGAGACAAACACTGATGAAGAGTGGGAGTCTTATGATGAGAATGGCGAGACAGCTGACACAGAAGAGCAGAACGGCGAAGATAATACAGAAGTTGTAGAAGTTCCGACTGAAGAGTCTACTGACGGAGATGTCACAATTCCAGAGGGCGACTACGATACCACCGATACAGAGACTATGATCAGCCAGCTGAGTGAGCAGTCCAAGTCCCAGTATGACAAGATGATTGATTTCACAAAGGGTGAATTCGGAGGAGATCAGGAACTTCTTGCCAATACTATGGGAGCAGATTTCACAGTATCTCTTCAGGCCTCAGATTATCTGACAGATGATCAGATCACTGCACTTCAGAATGCGATTGCGAAGAACTATCTGCAGATTCTTACCGATGGTGGAATGTCTTACACAGATGACGGAACAGAGGGTTACATGAGCCAGGAACTCTGTGCGATGGATCAGTATCTGAAACAGCTCTTTGAAATCAATGGAAGCAATGATGACAGTAGTATTCTTTCCGCATTATCAGCAGAGCAGAAAGAACTTCTTTACAATGATACACTGAAATTCTTCGAGAAGATGTACGGAGAAGAAACCGTCATTGAATGGGAAGGTTCCACTGAGGAAACAGGTACATCTGAAGAATACAGCGAGCAGACAGAAGAGACCGGTGAGGAATACACCGAGGAATA
>JAUNAE010000097.1 GCA_030527765.1 Eubacteriales bacterium | reverse complement strand
GAATCCTATGGATCGTTTTTTTATCAAGTGTGCAACTTCATTTTACAATCGGCGTGCAAAAAATTTTCGTGAAGCACTCGCAAAAAAGCAGGGAAAAACAATTGGAAGAACGATAGATCCTGAAACAGAAATTGTTGTGACCTGCGGCGGTACCGAAGCCATGATGGCTGCAATGATGACTATCTGTAATCCAGGCGATAAGGTTATGGTGTTCTCACCATTTTATGAAAATTATGGTGCAGACGCGATTCTTTCCGGAGCAGATCCAATCTACATCCCGCTTGTCCCACCAGAATACAACTTTGATATTAAATTAATTGAGCAGGGATTTGAGGACGGAGCAAAGGCAATCATCGTTTGTAATCCGTCGAATCCATGCGGCAAAGTATTTACCGAGGAAGAACTGCTCTCGATCGGAAAACTCGCTTTAAAATATGATGCATTTGTTGTGACTGATGAAGTATATGAACATATGGTATATGCACCAAATCATCATACCTGCATGGCGTCTCTTCCGGGAATGTATGACCATACCATCACCTGCAATTCTCTGTCCAAGACATACTCCATTACCGGATGGAGACTTGGTTACCTGATAGGTCCAAAACAGGTGATGGAACACGCAAAGAAAGTCCACGACTTCCTAACCGTCGGCGCTGCCGCTCCACTTCAGGAAGCTGCTGTGACAGGTTTAAATTTCCCGCAGTCCTATTACGATGACCTTCTTGCAATTTACACTGCCAAGAGAGACCACTTTTTAGCGGGACTCGACCGCATCGGATTAAAACACAATGTCCCGCAGGGAACCTACTTTGTGCTGCTCGATATCTCTGACTTTCTCGCATTGCCGCAGTTTCATGATTGGAGTGATTTAGAGTTTTGTGAATGGATGATCCGTGAAATCGGTGTTGCAGCTGTACCGGGTTCAAGCTTCTTTAAAGAAGATGTTAATCATCTGATCCGACTTCATTTCGCAAGGGAAGAAGCAACACTTGACGAAGCATTGCGCAGACTGGAAAAATTAAAAGAATTGATCTAAACGACAAAAGGCATCGATCATTACTGATCGGTGCCTTAAAAAATGACTGCTACATTTATAAAAGCTGCTTTAGACCTCAATTACATAATCTGCTTTACGTTCTTTTGCAGCCGGTGCTTCACCTTCACCATATCCTAAGATACAGTTTGCAACACCAATATAATTCTCATCAAGTCCCCACTCTTTTAATAAAGCAAGTCCTTCCTCTGACTCAAATACTTCTTTCGCTCTCCAGATATAGCAGGAATCTACCCCTACCGCATGAGCAGCATTTACTAAATTACCTGCAACAAGCGCTGCATCCTCATACCAGGTTGGAATGGTTGCCTTGTTTCCAAATACGATTGCAACAACTGGAGCACCATAAAACGGATCCATATCGCTGCCCATAACTTTCGCATTCATCGCTGAAATCTTATCTCTTACCTCTTTGTTCTTAACAAGCACGATTGTCGGTGACTGTTTTCCCATTCCTGTTGGTGCATAGGTAGCCGCCTCCATGATCGCATCAAGCCTTTCCTGCTCTACCGGCTTATCACTATAACGTCTTACACTTCTTCTTGTCTTTAACGACTCCAATACCTGATTATTCATCTGAAATTCCTCCCATATTTATCTGTTATTATGCGGCATGTTGTTTAATTCAAGCAGATTCCTGCAATCCGCTTCTGAAACTTACGCAAGTCCCTCCCCATCGCTTAATGCTCTACGCATTTGAAGCGGGAACTTACTTGATCCGATTAAATTATAGCAAAAAAAGCGGCATCATCAAACAATAATATTTAATGATTCTTATTAATTCTCTGTAACAACATTTGCTCTGTTTGGACAATGATATTGATACAATGAACGATGAACCCGTGTAAAAGCCAGGGATGGTGCATAAAATAACGATAGGGGATGCCTGAAAATTAGAATTGCTTCACAGACTCAAGCCATTTGGAAATATCTGAGTTACATCCTCTGGGATTTCTTTCATTCCACGCTTCATCCATTCACACACCCAGCCATAGATACCATAGGACAGAAACGCCAGCCGATAGCTCTCGTTATCACTCATTCCCGTCTGAATCCCAGCGCGATGATAGATGGTATCCCGGATCAGATATGTCATATCATTTCGATAAAGCATCATATAAAAGTCCTCATGCTCCTTATAATGTCTAAAAAGAGATGTAAAAACATTATGCGCACTAGCATTAGGATCGACTGCAAATGTTTCAGCCCATGCATGAACAATCTTTTTATCATATTGTGCAATGACATCCTCCAGGCTTTCATAATTGCGGTAAAAGGAAGCGCGACCTACTTGTGCCTCTTTCACAAGCATACTGATCGTGATCTCGGACAGAGATTTTTTCTTTAGCATATTTAGAAGCGTACTTGTGATTTGTTCCTTCACGTAAGTATTTCTTTCTTTTGATGTTGCCATGATACATTTCTCCTTTTTTGTCTCATTTTTACTGAGACACTTGACTCAGTCGACTTTTAAATGATACAGTTGTCTCATTCAAAAGTCAAGACAAATATGGGAGGAACGAAATATGGACAAGCAGAATATAGAAATTGTCAGTTCAGAAATCAACAAGAAACCTAAGAAGAAAGGACGATTGAAGAAGGTGCTGGCTGGAATATCAGCGGCTATTATACTGATTTCCGGTGGACTTTTTATAGCTGAGCGAGTTGGAAAACCTACCTTTTCCAACATTTTGATAAGAACATTGCAGATATCCTTGGCAAAGCAAATGGGGATGGAGGATGCCAACTCCTATGAACCTTTAAATGAGCCGGGACGCAGAACTATCGCTTCTACGAACACTCTTTTGGTCAATGATGTAAACTACGCTGCCACCTATCCAAACAGCTTTTGTGACATTTATTATCCGGATAATGATGATACGGTTAGGCGGCCAACTCTGTTTTACTTCCATGGCGGTGGATTCTTATTTGGCTCAAAGACAGGAGGTGATCCGCTGGCGGTAGTACAGGCAACAGAGGAGGACGAGAGTTATCTTACGGAGTATCTGAAGCTTGGTTTCAACGTTATTAGTGTAGAATATGCCTTCGCTCCAGCATACACCTTTCCGGTACAGATTATCCAGGTTAACGAGGTCCTTGATTTCTTCCTGCAGCATGGGGATGAATATGGCATTGATATGAGTCAAATCGTTCTGAGGGGTGGCTCTGCCGGAGCAGATATGGTAGAAATGTACGGCGTAGCCATGCAGAATGCAGAGTATGCAGAGGCAATGGGGCTTACTCCTGTAGTGGATGAAACACAGGTTAAAGCCATCGTTATAAACGAGGCTGCACTGTCTCCGGACGTTTTTGAGTTCCGAATGAATGCCATGCTTCGCACATGGATGGGAACCCATAATTTAAAATCCGGAAAAGGTGCGCTGATTGATGCCAGTAAGTATATTACCGGTAAAACTGTCCCTATGTTCATTATCTCCAGTAATGATACAAATATTTTTTATCAGTCTTCATTGGATCTCGAAGCTGCATTACAGGCTGTCGGCTCTGACAATGAGCATTACTACTGTGATCCTTCTATAGAGATCTTGGGGCACGGCTTTAGTGATACATTTACCACGAGCCCTGGGGCCAGGAACTGCATGGATCGAGAAGAAGCATTTGTGATGCAGTATATAAAGTAACCAAAAAAGAGAGAAATTTTCTCATTTGATCGGGAATCCATTTAATACTGGTGTAAATCCAATCCGCATATCCTTGATTGAAAAAGAAATGACCTAAGTGATCTTGAAAAATTCATCCAAGATGACTTAGGTCATTCTGTTATTTAATCTATGAAACGTATACTAGATTCTAATTGCCCATACACTCATGGATCCATGCGATAAAGTTCTCGGTGCTATCTCCGCTTGTCTCAGCCATGGTGTGTTCCTGCCCCCATACTGCTGCAAAGTCAACTTCTGTTCCTTCATTTTCGAGTGCCTGTGCCAAATTCAACTCTGTTGTCACAGAGGTATCTCCCTGACTGATTCCGGTACGAATTCTAAAGTACTGAGCCACTGTTGAAGTTCCATATCCTTCTGAACTTTCCATCAGATAGTACAATGGTGAATACATATTGATTCGTTCCTGAACCGTATGACCGAGAGCATCTGTTGCTTCTAAATCTTCTGCATAGTCATCCGCATACTCAGATCCCATCTCTGCTAAAATCTCTGCAAGTGTTGAATCAAAATGTGCCGTTTCTCCATTCGTTCCAAAAAGCTGGTTTTCTCCCTGGCTCTCATCTAACTGATCAAAGGCTCCCAGCCCCTTTGATGCATTCTTCATTGCTTTCGCAAAGTCAGCCACAGATGTGATGGCTGCAGTATTTGTCTCTGCATCATAGCTCACCCATTCCCCATTCGCATTCAGTGCATCAATATAATCCTGTGCGCTCTCATAGGTACCAGAGATGCTGACTCCACCGGAACTCTGTGTACGACTGATGTCATCAATCTGTGTGAAATCCACATTCTCGTTTGTCTCATCAATAGAACTATCTGCAGAATCTCCGGATGTTTTTCCAAATCCATGTCTCATTTCTTTGCTGCTGCCATCTTTTGCCATCTCTCCATCAGGGAATTCTCCATCCGGCATCTGACCTTTGAAGTCTCCTTTTGGACCCATTCCTGCCTGATGTCCCTGACTTGCACTATCTGTATCGTATGGGAAAGTTGTGTCTGCAAGGAACTGATTCAGTGAATCCTCAATTGCGGATTTCACGTAATCATAATATGTACCGGCCTGCCAGTTACCATCCTCCGACTGTTCCAATGTCAGAGCATTTCCATCGGAATCGGTAAGACCCAAAGCATTGATATACTCTGCATACGCTTCTGTCAGTTCATCAGAAATTGTCTGCTCTTCCTCAGTCAGATCCGTTCTGGTACTTCCCATATTCCATTCATAAGCTGCATCAGCTGTATCCAGTGAAGTAATCGGACACCATGCCATAGATCCGTAAACTGCATCACTGACACCCATAACAGCACCGATTTCTTCCAGGTAGTCATCGTAAAGTTCACTGTCTCCGGTCACGCCAAGAAGTGCTGACTGTGCACCGCCACCGGACATTCCAAAGGAGAAAATCTTCTCTGTATCACCTGCAATATTCCCTGTATTGTAACGGATGTAACGAATGGCTGCCTTAAGGTCAGTCACGCCGCTCGGTGCTCCGGAATCTCGTCCTCTGCATCCTGCATGAACATAAATAATTCCCTCATTCGTATACTCTGTAAAACTCTGATATTCGGTGAGTGCTGACTGAGCAGAATATCCCGGGGTATTCACCGGGAGAACGATCGGTGCTGTCTCTGCAGTATAATTTCCGATTGTTGCACTGGAATTGATCTTACAGGTATAGGTTCCGTCGCCATTGTCCTCTGCGCTCATGTATGCCCCCGGAACAAAAATAGATAAAGTCTCATATTTCTCATCTGCCGGATTTTCACAATAAGAGATTCCGATCTGATAGTAAACGTCATCTTCCTCATTGTACTGCCACTTTGTATTATCGATCTGATCAAGTGCAGTCTCCACTTCACTTGTTGTGCTGACAACCATTTCCGACACGTCTGTTTCGGTCACTTCCGAAGCTCCTGCTGTACAACCAATCAGCATCGATCCAGTAAGTCCAATAGCTAATATTTTAAACATTCTGTTTTTCATTTTGATCTCCTTTCAATGTTGCTGTTATCTTGATGAGTTAAAACGCGAATCTCGCAAGAGGATTCGCGCGCGAGTTCGGCAGTTGCGAAGCAACTTTCTTCTGCCGAACTCTGCGATCCGCCGGAGGCTCATCTCAGTCGGGGATTTAGACCCCCACTGAGACTAATTTGTTGTCCCCCACTTAAAGAAGATGGGGGTCTCTCCGACTGAGATGACAATAACAATTGAACCTTGAACGAATCTTGAAAAATAGAATTTCACATTTTTTTCATATTTTGATGGAAAATGCATTGAAAACAGATCCAGCCATTCTGATCTATCACGGAAATATTGCCACCATGCATCTCTACTATGGCTTTTGCAATGGAAAGTCCCAGTCCATAATGCCCTTCCTTCGACCGTGAAGTATCTGCCTGGTAAAATCGATCAAACAGATGATTTTTTTCTTCTTCAGCTAATTGCTCTCCCTGATTCTCAACAGTAAAATAGATTGACTTTTGTTTCTGGTAGAGACTGACACGAATTTGACTGCCCGATTGGGAATGCTCCATGGCATTGTCGATCAGTATCGTTACCAGTTGTTTAAGCTTCGATTCTATCCCTTCCAGCATCACATCCTCTTTCATCTCAGACTCAATGAAAATACCTTTTTCAAAAGCAAGTGATTCCAGGGGAAGTAATTCACTTAATATAGCCCGACTCATATTAACCGGCATTCGTTCCATTATCTGATTCTCAATCTGGGCCAGGTCCAGCAGGTCAGTGACAAGATTCTTCATCTTCTCATTCTCATATGCGATGTTTTCTGTCCATTTATTCTGTCCTTTCTCACGAATAAGCATATCAAGACTGGTTCGAATAACAGCAATTGGCGTCTTTAATTCATGTCCGGCATCGGATACAAACTGGCGCTGCTTTCGATCATTCTCCTCGATTGGGCGAGTGATCGCCCGGGCAAAAATCGTGGCAAGGCACAGAGACACAAGTGTCATAATCATTCCAATAAATACTGTATTGCGAAGCAGTGTCTTCGTACTGTCCGTAAGAATTGTGTTGTCCATTAAGGTCACTATATGATTCCCCTCCGCATCGGATGATACCAGATAACGAAGCGTTCCCACCTGTCCGGAAGTCTTTCCTTCGCGAAGCAGCTGTTCTGAAAGCTCCAGCAAATCTTCATCAGACATCACCGGATCAATATCATTCAGCATATGGATGAGATTTTCCGATGTATCCAGGACAACCATATAATATACGATTCCATTTGAGACCCCCTGTCCCATGCCTTTTAAATCATGCTGCTCTCCCTGCGCCGGCTTTTCCATTTCTTCAGATTGAACTCCTGCAGCCGTTTCATCCATAACCGGAATTCCCATGGGACCATTGCCACTAATGTAAGCCTCGGTAAATTGCTTCAGTCGGCTGCTGGTATCTGCAGATACACGATAATACGTTGTGACATAAATTAATGAAAGCATAACGATTTGCCATGCCTGAAGGAACAGTATCACCATACCTACAATCTGTTTTCTTGATCTACGAAACATGGACGTTTCCTCCCTGCATTGCATATCCCATTCCTCGATAAGTCTTGATCTCTACCGTTGAATGCACAAACTGTAGTTTCTTACGGATAAATGAGATATAAACCTCCACATTGTTGTATTCCGTTTCGCTGTCATATCTCCAGATATGATCAGAGATCTGCTCTTTAGACAGAATCTGCTCCGGATTTTGGAAAAAGTATTCTAACAGGAAAAACTCTTTTCCTAAGAGTTTCATTTCCTCCCCAGTTTTTAAATTTATAAGAAGAGCCTGTTCTTCTTTCAGAATCAGATCCTTGTACCGATATTTTTCCCTTATCTCTGTGTTCTCTGTTATACCACTTCGCTTTAGAAGCGCTCGAATGCGCGCCAGTAACTCTCTCGAGTCAAATGGTTTTGTCAGGTAATCATCGCCACCCAGGTCGAACCCGTTGATCTTATCCTCAATGGATGATTTCGCCGTCAGAAAAAGAATCGGTGTGGCGATTCCCTCCTTCCGTATATCGGATGCTATAGTAAAGCCGGATTTTCCCGGCAGCATTACATCCAGGATATATAAATCATATTCGCCTGCCAAAGCAGATTTTGCCCCTGTGATACCATCATAGCTTACATCTACGTTATAACCTTCCTGTATCAGAAACTGCTGAATGGCCTCTGCCATTCGTTTTTCATCTTCGACTACTAATAGTTTTTTATTCATTTTATTCCTGCACTCCGTTTGGACAACGATATTGATACAATGAACGATGCACCCGGGCAAAAGCCAGGGAGGTTGCATTAAATAACGATTGAGGATGCTACCCCGTAACACTTATTATAAATCATTTTCAGGTTTTCCGCACGAAAAAGGCATCGATCATTTCTGATCAATGCCTTAATATTAAAAAACAATAACTTTTTTGCCTTTGTTATGCCCGAATTCAAAATCATAATGAGCCTGCTTTAAGCCATCCTCATTAAATGGATACTCCTTATCAATCGTAATATCCAATTTTCCTTCCGCATAGAGCTTCACTACATTCTCCAGTTCTTCAATTGTCATAAATCCATGAGAATAGGCAACTTCAATACCATGCTCTTTTGCAAGTTCCGGATTGGGAAGTCCGTTAACGGATGCGATTCTACCACCGTCTCTTACAACCTGATAGCTATCATCCAGAGTCTTCTGACCTGTAATATTCACAACCAAATCAAGATCACTTACAATCTTCGTAAAATCCTGTGTCTCGAAATCAATCGTCTCGTCTGCGCCAAGAGATTTCATATAATCAGCCTGTGATGCTCTTCCCGTTGCGATAACATATGCACCTGCATTTTTAGCCAGCTGGATTGCCTTTGAGCCGACACCACCGGCACCGCCATGAATCAGAACCTTCTGGCCTTCACCAGCTTTTCCATCACATCATCTGCACCATAAGCATGTAACATCATTTTCTTCATTTTCATTCACCTCGTAATCTTTCTAAATATATTTCTTTGTTTCTCATTTAATTTTCATGAAGCTAATCCAGGACTCGTATAGCCTTTTTGCTTCTATACCCGAACTGTGCAGACATATTTATGTTTTTTAGAAGGTTCCGTAATCTCATTTTCATAGATAAAGACAGGTTCCTTACCCTGAACGGACGCTTCAAGCCAAATATGACACAACGCAATTCCTGCATCAATAAACCAAAGATCAGGAGCAATACGGCTTATGATTGGATTATCCTTTTCAGCAAAGAAAGTCATGTTTTCTTTTGTTCCGGTTATAAGCCAGGGCTGACGATTTCTTCCTGATGGTGCGAATCTCATCGTCTCAAGATAATTCTCAATTCCCTCTACTTTGGATAATTCCGATATAGACTTTCTCTCAAACTGAGTCGCATCGGTACGATGTAATTCCTCATCTGCTATTCCAAAGGTTAATAAAAAAACAAACGGAAGATCCTCTGAACTATCCCAAGGGGCAATCGGGTGTGTCAAGCCATGAGCCCAGCTGCCAACCCCCTGAGAGGAAAACCAAAGATGCATTTGCTCCAAGACAAATCCAACATTTGAATAAGATTTTGCACCTCGTTTTGCGTAGAAAGCTAAATAAGATGCCCCATTGTGAATGACACCGCCTTTCACTTGCGAATCCTTTAGAATTTTGAATGAAATCTTCTCCTCCGGATACAATATTTTTACCTTACTAAGATTTTCCTCAACCTTTGCAAGGAAATCTTCAGACAATGGTTCTTTCTTATATTTTCTTACACTTTTTCTGCTGACAATCGAATGATACAGGGTATAAATTTCATCTTTATTCCAAACCATATTCATAAACAAATACCTCCAAACTCATTGACTACCATTAGTATATTTCATATAATTATATTTACAAGTACGTTATTATTTAATAGGTACTATCATTTTTAATAGTATTGGAGATTATCATGAAAGATTACAGTGACTCAGTAGAAAATTGCCCAATTGCAGATGTTCAGAAAGTAGTTCATGGAAAATGGACAATGGTTATAATTTATTTCTTAAGTAATCAGACTTTGAGATTCAGCGAATTAAGAAGAAAGCTTCCCAATGTTACAGAAGCTAATCTGACAAAAGAGCTGCGAACGCTTGAACAGTATGGGCTGGTCCATCGAGAAGTATATCGAGAAGTGCCACCCAGAGTAGAATATTCGCTTACACCGATTGGTATGAAATTTATCCCAGTCCTGGAAGCGTTGGAAAAATGGGCAATTGAATACAATCAGCAATAATGAATATGCCAGCACCGCACATCAGCGGCACTGGCATATTTCATTTATTGTCGAAATGGCTAAATATTTCCTTCTCTGAGTAATCAAATATCTCCGCCTCTAACACAGGCAAAAAAACCCAAAACTAAATCATTAAAATCTTTTGCTTCCTCGAAAGCACCGTGACCGTATTCTTCATAGATTTTAAGTGTGCTGTCAGAAATATACTCTGACAATTCATGTGCAGCCTTATTCCCGACAATATAATCCCGTTCTCCACCAACGATAAGTGTTGGCACCTGAATCTTGCCAAGCCACGGCCGTGCATCATGTTTAATACAGGCATTGCCCTGAATAATA
The DNA here is from genome assembly GCA_030527765.1 of Eubacteriales bacterium. The sequence continues at coordinate 448 of JAUNAE010000097.1, read as the reverse complement.
AATCTTTCTAAGCTCTCCGGTTCACTCATCCGCGCAAATATTCCGTAAAATCGCCGGTATATTTTTAATTTCTTTTCAGAGTAAGTTTTCTCAGCAGTATCTATAAAAATATCTTTGAAATTATCTCGCTCAGCCATATCAAGCCACGAACCAACCGCTGTTTTAATAATTTCATTTGCATATGGAGCCGTATTGGCCAGTACCAGCTTGCTTACAAGTTCCGGGTACTTTGCAGCCAGATGCATAGCGATCATACCGCCCTGTGATACGCCCAGGACATATGCATCAGAAATCCCCAGTGTTTTCAATGCTTTTGCCTGGTCATCAGCCATGTCCGCTGTTGAATACTCCTTTGGAAGCATATTCTTTCTGCTGAACATATAAACTCTGAAATATTGGCTCTTCAGGCATCACTGTGGGTAAGAAATGCCTGAATCTCCAGTAACTA
>JAUNAE010000096.1:8060-10812 GCA_030527765.1 Eubacteriales bacterium | reverse complement strand
CGTTGCTTTCTTCTGCGCCAGAATTCTACGCTTACCTGCGATAGTTCTTTTATCAAAGGAATTGACTGGACCGATGATGTTGGAGTCTTTCGAGGAAGCCAGAAGACAGCTGTTTATAGGAAGGAACGTGTTTCCATCACTCCATCCCAAAGTAAGCATACGATAGCCCTTCTTATAGGACATGTCCGTATGATCAAACACTTTGGATCCCAGTTCCGTTTTCTTACAGCTGGAACGATTGAAGAGGCTGTCATCAATGATGAAAGTATTTACACGCTTTTCATCGGTCAAGGGTTTGATCTCTTCGTTAATGATGGACGCTGACAGAAGAGACGTAAATCTCAGCCAGTTTGTCTTACCGGAATTCAAGAATCGATAGAATGTATTCTTGGAAAATGATTCTTTGAATGCCCCAGTTCGTTGCTGCATGTACATGCTTCCAGAAGTGAAGATGTTGCCGAGTTTATATCGCAGAATAGAAATCGCAGGGATCCCTTTCTCTTTTGTTCCGTTGCATTTCGAAAGAAGCTTCCCGATATGATGTTTTGAGAAAAATCTTTCCACACAATCAATAACTTCATTCTCATTAGATTCAATCTGTGATAAAATGGACATGGCATAAATCTCCTTTGTATATTTGGTTTCTAGTCAACTCCATTATACCAAAGTGAACGGATTTATGCCTTTTTTATTGGCTTAAGTATTGAGTTTTCAAGGTTCGACACACCTTATTGGTGTGGGAAGTTTGAGTTAATTAACAAAGAGATGGGCTTTTGACCCCAGTATCGTGCCAAAAGCCCCGTCCCTGATAACCCATCAGTATCCATACCTTTTTCTAAGTTTCACAAGAAATACCACCGCCACCATAAGTGACAAAAACTCTGCTACGACAATTGACCACCAAATACCATCGATTCCAAGCCACATCGGAAGCACAAGCACCGTCACCACCTCAAATACCAGCGTTCTGCACATGGAAATTCCTGCAGATACCGGTCCGTTGTTGAGTGCCGTAAAAAACGAAGATGCAAAAATTGAGAATCCAAAGATAAGGAAAGAGATGGAATATATATAGAATGCACGAAGTGTCAGTGCCAGCAGTTCTTTATCATATCCTACAAAAATGGAAGACAAAGGCTTCGCCATAGCAAGGGATAATGCGAACAAAATCACTGCAAACACCCCGATTATGCGAAAACACCGCTTCCTGAGATTCTTCAATTCCTCTTTGTTTCCAGCCCCGTAGTGATAACTGATCACCGGTGCAATTCCAACAGAAAATCCCATAAAAATCGCACCAAAAATCATTCCAACGTACATCAGCACTCCATAGGCAGATACCCCGTCTTCTCCGATGTATTTTAGCAGTTGAACATTATAAAGCATGCCGACAACGGAGGAAGAAATCGAACTGACCATTTCAGAAGATCCATTCAGACATACCTGGATCAGAGCCCTGCTATCGTAATACATTTTTCCAAGACGAAGCAGACTGTTGTTTCTTCTGACAAAATATATGACCGGAAGAACTCCCCCAACACACTGACCGATTCCGGTTGCCAGAGCCGCTCCCACAAGTCCCCAGGAAAATACACCAATAAATAACGCATCCAGAACGGCATTCGTCAGTCCTGCCGCAATTGTGATAATCAGACCAAGTCTCGGTTTGTTGGCCGTAGCGAAAAGGCACTGAAATTCATATTGCAAAACAAACGCCGGTGTCGCAATCAATACAATTCTTCCATAGAGCACATACTGTTCCAGAAGTTCCCCTTCTGCTCCAAGTACGGCCGCAATCGGTCGTAAAAAAACGAGTCCGATGACTGCCAGCAGCGTACCCAGCATGACCGACAAATATATAATCATGGAGAATACCTGATTCGCTTCTTCCGGTTTCTGCTCTCCCAGTTTTTTTGCAATCAATGCCCCACCGCCGGTTCCCATCATGAATCCGACTGCGCCGACAATCATCAGCACCGGCATAATGAAATTAACCGCCGCAAAAGATGTCTTTCCTGCATAATTAGAAATAAAAAATCCGTCTACGATCGTATAAAGACTCGTGACAATCAGCATGACAATGGAGGATGCCGTAAGCCTCAGAAGCTTCTTATAATCAAAATGATCAGATAACTGAATTGTCATTTTTCAAAAATCCCTCCATTTATAATTCCTTGATCGCTTCTTCAAACTGTTCTGCATAACGTTTGTTCAGTTCCATAAAAAGCGCTCTTTCCTCATCATTCCAGGAAGCATAGATGCTCTTTTCAATGTCTACGATCTTTTTCACTTTTGCCATCCGTGCTTTACCTGCCTCCGTGAGAAATACTCTCGTATTTCTTCCCTCACCGGCTTTAAGGTAGACCATGTCTTCCTTTTCCAGCTTTCGAATACAGGAATTGATGGTAGATTTCTTTTGTCCTGTTTCCTTATACAAAAGACTCTGATTACTTCCATCTCCATGAATTGCCATCACATAATAAATACTCAGTTCACTGTCGGACATCCCGATCTTTAACGCCGCTTCATGATATGCGCTGTCAATCATACCAAAAATATTATTAAACTCATTCAATTCAATATTCACTGTCGTCCTCCTATATGAATCTTCGATTCCAAAAAATGTACGATTTCGTATATTATAATAGTACGATTTCGTATATTTGTCAACGCAGGGACGGGCTTTTGACGTGAACGTCAAATACCCGCGTCAATGCGTTCATTTCTTCGCTGCCTTCTTCGCCGCCTTTTT
>JAUNAE010000096.1:0-8050 GCA_030527765.1 Eubacteriales bacterium | reverse complement strand
GCTGCGGTATTTCATTGTCAAATAATGTCATCTGTTCCATTTATTATCCCTTTTTCTTTGCTGCCTTCTTCGCAGATGGCGTAATTTCCTCATGGAAAAAGTAATTCACAACAATCGGCGGTTCCTCAAATGGTCTCTTGATAGAATCGTCATCTCTGACATAAAGAAGACCCTGCTCTTTAGTAAATGCTCTCATTTCTTTATCAAGCTCTGACCAGTAGGTTCGATCTTTTTTCGTATATATAGCCTCATAGAGCGGCAGTAAATCCGGATGTTTCTCTTTGATGTAATCCATAATCACAGATTTATAGCCGCCACGGAGATTCAAATTTTCCAACCACACCAGATTACACTGATCCTTCGCACGCAGAATAATCTCTTTTAGATCCGTTATCCCCGGAAAAATCGGAGAAATAAAACATGTTGTTCTGACACCTGCATCATGAAATGCCTTCATGGCAGCAAGTCTTCTCTCAATGCTTACTCCCTTATCCATCTCATCTTTAAAATTTTCATCCAGTGTATTGATGGACCAGGATACTCTTGCATTCGGGAAAGTCTTAATCAGATCCAGATCTCTTACCACAAGATCGGACTTGGTTGCAATGCTGACAGTACAGCCACTCCCCTGCATCTGTTTCAGCAGAGTTCTTGTTCTCTCATATTTTTCCTCCAACGGCTGATAAGGATCTGTAACAGATCCGATAAACAGCTCCTTGCCTGCATATTTCTGCGGATTTTTAATGTCCGGCCAATGTTTCACATCTACAAAGGTTCCCCATTCTTCCTCATGTCCGGTAAATCGTTTCATAAAGGAAGCATAGCAGTATTTACATGCATGGGCACATCCTCCATACGGATTGACAGAATAGTCAGCAACCGGCAGATTTGACTTCGTAAGTACACTCTTTGTTTCAATTTCCTTGATCAGTAAATTTGCATCGCACATCGTATCTCTTCTCCTTCGTAACTATTCTTCATCTCAGTGGGGGTCTAAATCCCCATCCTCGTGCCAAAAGCACCGTCCCTACGCGCGAGGAATTTCTGCCATAGCCGTTTCCAGATTATTGAGGATTCTTCCAAGATAGGATTCCAGCTGCTCGATTTCCTCCTCCTCAAATCCTTCGTAAAAAATACTGCTCAGTCTTTCACTGATTTGATTTCCCACCTGTTCCTGATCAATTCCGGTCTGTGTCAGATCAAACCATTTTTTTCTCTTATCTTTTTCGTCCTGAACACTGGTAACCAATCCCTGTTCTTCCTCCAGCCTCTTTAACATCAGCGTAAGTGTACTGTTTGCAAGTCCGGTTACCTGAGCCAGTTCCGATGCTGTCTGAGGTCTCTTATCCCACAACGCAGAAACAATTTTCCCCTGCTCTGCATTATAAAGAGCTCTTCCATCATTTGCCAACAGTCTGTTAAACAGTCTTCCGTTAAGAAGATGAATTTTCAATGTTAAATATCCTCCGTTTTTTGTAGTTGCCATATACTCCATTCCTTTCATCTCAGCTTATCAGTTGAACTCCTACTGATACATCTTTGTATTGGTCATATTACTATATAAAATTATCCAAGTCAATTATTTTTATATAAAACTATATTGACTTTTCTTTTTCTTAGGAGTAGCATTTACGGTATGAAAATTATACTAGGTTTAAAAGGAGTTGATATTTTGAAAGAACTTGGAACCTATGAAGAATACTTAACAGATGTCAAACAGGGAATTGTAACAGATCTTGGCAACTGCCCTGTTACCCCACTGTTATTAATGTTACAGGGAAAGTGGAAAACACAGATTCTTTATGAACTCTGCATTTATGACACTGCACGCTTTGGACAAATAAAAAAAGATTTACAGAATATCACAAATGCCACTCTTACAAATGCCCTGCGGGAACTGGAAACAGATGGTTTTGTTCATCGCGAACAATTTAATGAAATTCCACCTCACGTGGAGTACTCTCTGACAGAACGCGGGCGCGATCTTCTTCCCGTCTTCTATGAGATCACCAAATGGGGCTTTAAGCATGAATTGGATGGAGATGAGAATCATTGAATTTTAAAGAAGAGTTTCGCTCTTATACAGAAAAAACATATACGACCGAGCGGATCTATGAAGACGAACCAATCTCTATATCATCAGAGAAAGAAAAAGAACTTCCCCCGAAAGAATACCGCCAGATGCGCAAGCTCGACTTTGAAAACCCTTTTTCCAAGCGGAATGAAGCAAAAATTTTTTATCTTCAAGCCAAATATATGGAAAATTTTGAGGATGATTATGACTATGATAAGCCCTTCTTCAACTACTATCCAACCTATAGAAACATGACCGTAGGTGAGCTGCGTGGATATTTTACCTGGAGAACAAAACTTCGTCACGGAGATTTGCAGAAAACCTCTCTTTCCTACGTATATCTGCACTTTTATGAACTCCTGCATTACATCGGATCCGCAAACGCACAAGAAGGATTTGATAAGCTTGTTTCCTTTTATGAAAGCTACAGGCAGATCGATTCTTCTATTGATAAGTATGCCCGGCAATGGATCATAGACTATGGAATATACTATCACATCGATAAAGAGAAGCTGGTTCCGTATCTTAATCTCGCTTTTGACGATGCCTTCACTACACTTTTTCATTGTCAGGATGCTGCAGATGATAAATTAGCATCTGCCATTATGGAGCTGTCCTCTTATAATCTGGAAAAATCCAAATGCTACAAGAAATATCCTGAAAAAATGAGATCGATCCTTTGCAAAGTATACAGACATATGGATCTGGATTATCAGAACAAACGCAAAAAACCTTATGTTCAGTACTTATATGAAAAACCAGTTGCTGCAAGATATATTCCGTTTCAGTTTGCTGTCTTTTATCCTCATGAAAATGTTTCCGCGGATTATATTGTCAGCGAGGTTCAAAGTTATACGAACAGGAATGGCATATGGTACCAAAATCGCTCTTATTCCTCTGCAAACAAGAGTAAAGAACTCGGGGCCCTTGTCAGATGCTGTGACAAAATCCTTCGGGAATATTATCACCTCACTCCGGCACTAAAGTTTGGAGATGAAACACAGGCGATGATTGCCGGTGTCCACCATGCCATAGAGGAAGACAGAAAAGAATCTCTTCCAAAAGTTACATTCAATCTTGATCTTCTGGATCAGATCAGAGACAGTTCCGATCAGATTGGAGAAAAGCTGCTGACAGAGGAGGAACGGGCGGCAGAAGATACTCCTGTGGCCGAAGTTTCACTCCCGGAAAACGCTTCTGGTACTCACGAATGTATAGATTCATCCCAAGCCGTGACAACCTGTCCTCTATCCGGGAATGAGCTTGAATTCATGCGAATGCTTCTCTACGGTGGTGATTTGTCAGCCTTTTTGGCACGCACCCATCTCATGAGTTCGATTCTGGCAGAAAATATAAATGAAATCTTCTATGATGAGTTCATGGATACAGTAATCGATTTTGATGGAGATACTCCTGTAATTATTGAAGATTATCTCCAGGATTTGAAAGGAATGATACCCGAATGAAAATACCCAAAAGAATCGCAAACACTTTGATCAACGCTTTGAAAGGAGGCGTAGTACCACGTATCGGCCTTCCCTACATTACCGTTGGCCGGGAAGCTGAGATCAATGCCTTTTTGCACGATGTTGATATTATTGCAGACGGTGGAGCCAGTTTCCGCTTTATTTCCGGCAAATACGGAAGTGGAAAAAGCTTTCTTCTGCAAACAATCAGAAACTACGTAATGGACAAAAATTTTGTCGTTGTAGATGCTGATCTTTCGCCGGAACGCCGTCTTCAGGGAACAAAAGGTCAGGGGCTGGCAACCTACAAAGAACTGATTCAGAATATGTCTACCAAGACCAGACCGGAAGGCGGAGCACTCCCTCTTGTACTGGACCGCTGGATCAACAGTGTCCAAAGTGAAGTTGCTGCCACTTCTTCTATCTCCATCGACGATCCCTTATTTGCTTCTATGGTACAGAAGAAAATATTTGCTGTCATCAACTCTTTAAACGGTCTCGTTCACGGATTTGATTTTGCAAAACTTCTCACTCTTTACTATCAGGCATACATGGACGGAGACGACGAGACGAAGGCTAAGGTAATCCGCTGGTTTCGCGGAGAATATACCACAAAAACAGAAGCAAAGTCAGAACTCGGTGTGAACGTTATCATTACAGATGATGACTGGTATGAATACATCAAACTCTTTGCTGCATTTCTTAAAAATGCCGGTTATGCAGGTATGATGATTTTGATTGATGAGCTTGTAAATATTTATAAGATTCCAAACAGCATCACGAGACAGTATAACTATGAGAAAATCCTGACAATGTACAACGATACTCTGCAGGGCAAAGCAAAATATCTGGGAATTGTATTGTGCGGTACTCCACAATGTATTGAAGATACAAGACGAGGCATCTACAGCTATGAAGCACTCCGCTCTCGCCTGACGGAAGGACGTTTTTCCGATGAGAATACAAGGGATTTGCTTGCACCGATTATCAAACTTTCTCCTCTGACCAATGAAGAAATGCTCATTCTGGTCGAGAAACTGTCACAAATTCATGCCGTTCTCTTCAACTATGACATAAAGCTCAGTCAAAACGATCTGATCACATTTATCCAGATTGAATATGGACGCATCGGTGCAGCCACACATATTACACCAAGAGAAATTATCCGTGACTTTATTGAACTTCTGGATATTCTATATCAAAATCCGAATAAGAAGATTTCGGATCTGATGACATCTGAGGACTTTCAGTATGCCAAAACTGCTCTGGAGGAACAGGCTTCCAAAGATGAATTAGGCGAATATGCTGAATTCACGTTATAACGGCGGAAAAGCATTTGAAATACACCATACAAAAGGAGGGATTCGATGAACACCTTCGAGCGTTATGCTCCTTTTATACAGGATTATATCTATCAAAATGGCTGGGATTCTCTGCGCGCGGTTCAGTCTGCTGCTGCAGATGTCATCTTCAACACAAATGAGAATCTGTTATTAACTGCTTCTACTGCTTCCGGAAAGACCGAAGCCGCTTTCTTTCCAATACTGACACTGTTTACGGAAGACATGCCAACTTCCGTCGGTGCGATTTATATCGGTCCTCTGAAAGCTCTGATCAATGATCAGTTTTCCAGACTTAACGACCTTTGCATGGAAGCAGATATTCCGGTCTGGCATTGGCACGGCGACGTTTCACAATCCCACAAAAACAAATTATTAAAGCACCCTTCCGGAATTCTGCAGATCACACCGGAATCTTTAGAAGCATTGCTCCTTCGGAAGCATTCTGCCATTGCCAAACTCTTTGGTGACCTGCGCTTCATTGTCATCGACGAAGTACACTCTTTGATGCGTGGAGATCGCGGTGGACAAACCCTCTGTTTAATCGAGCGCCTGACTCGAATTGCAGGAGTAAACCCGAGACGAATCGGTTTGTCTGCGACCATCGGCGATCCGGAAGATGCAGGTATATTTTTATCAACCGGCACAGGAAGGCAGACTATCATTCCAAGACTTCCTGATGGCAAAGTAAAATGGCGGCTTTCCATGGAACACTTTTACACAAATCCGGTACTAAACGAAAGCGATGAGAAAAAAGAAGCTCTTGCTCCTCTTGCCCCTAAGACAGATAGTGCACCCAAAGAAGCCGATCCCGGTATTGGCTATATTTTTGATCACACACGCGGAAAAAAATGTCTCGTGTTTGTCAACTCCAGAGAAGAATGCGAAGCTGTTACAACAACACTGCGCCAGTACTGCGAGTCAAAAGGGGAACCGGATCGGTTTCTCATCCATCACGGCAATCTTTCGGAATCCTATCGCGAGACTGCTGAAGCTGTCATGAAGGATGAAGAACAATTTCAGACAACGGTTACTACAGCAACTCTGGAATTGGGAATCGACATCGGACGATTAGAGAGAGCATTTCAGATCGATGCACCATTTACAGTCTCATCTTTTCTCCAAAGGATGGGAAGAACCGGGCGCCGAGAATTACCTCCGGAAATGTGGTTTGTAATGCGCGAAGATCCTCCCGAAGCCCGAGCCCTTCTACCGACAACCATTCCCTGGAAATTAATCCAGGGGATTGCACTTGTACAGCTTTATCTGGAGGAACGTTGGGTAGAACCGCCAAAATTGGATGCAAAACCATACAGTCTCCTCTATCATCAGACTATGAGCACCCTTGCATCCTGTGGTGAAATGACTCCTGCAGAACTTGCATCCAGAATATTGACCCTTCGATATTTTAAAAATATAGATACCGATGATTTCAGACAATTGCTCAGGCATCTGATTTCTACAGATCATATTCAGCAGACGGAATCAGGAGGACTTATCGTTGGACTTTCCGGCGAGAGAATCATAAATAACTACAAGTTCTATGCAGTATTTCAGGAAAATGAAGAGTTTACTGTGAGAAGCGGTTCCGAAGAATTGGGAACTATCGTGAAACCACCGCCCGCAGGCGAAAAAATCGCCATTGCAGGCCATGTATGGCTTGTAAGCGAAGTCGATTACAAACGTCATCTCGTCTACTGCGATATGATCAAAGGTAAGGTTCCTGCTTACTTTGGCGAAGTAGCCGGCGATATCAACACAAAGATTCTCCAGAGAATGTACCAGGTGTTAATGGAAAACAAAAGTTACCCTTACCTGATGAAAAATGCAGTGCACAGACTCTCTGTCGCACGAACAGCTGCAATCAATTCAGAGCTTTCGTCCAAACAGCTCATCTGTCTTGGCGGAAATATGTATTGCCTTTTCCCATGGCTTGGAACTTATGCATTTCTTGCATTGGAACGTTTTTTGAAAATAAAATGCGGACAGCGTTTAGGCGTGAAATCCTTTGACTCCTCCAGACCTTATTTTCTCCAGTTTGTTATGAAGGTATCCGAAAATGATTTCTGGAAAATCCTAAAGGAAGAACTTGAGAAGCCAATTGATCCAATGTCGCTGGTCTATCCCGGCGAGGTTCCTTTATTTGATAAATACGATGAATATCTTCCTGAAATTCTTGTTCAAAAAGGATTCGCCTATGGAGTTCTTGGCATTGAGGAAATGAAAACGGAAATGATGAAATTATGTGACGGTCAGCTAAAATAATTCTATCGGATATTCGCAATTTGCTTCGTTACTTACTTGATTAAGGTCAATCGGATATTCGCAATCCGCTTCGCTACTTACTTGATTCGGTTAAATCCAAAAGGAGACTTAACATTGAACTTAAAAGAAGAACTTCTGGCTTATGCCCAGAAAAAATATAAAACAGAACCCGATTTTCCATTCCGGACATTTCCGACCTGCGCCGCACTTCGTCACAAAGATAACCGGAAAATCTATGGAATGTTTATGGATATTCAAAGAGGAAAACTTGGACTGGCAGAAGATTCCAATGAATATGTAGATATTTTCAATATCAAGATTGATCCGGATCTGAAAATGATTCTTGTTGGGCATAGCGGGATTCGGTCTGCGTATCATATGCATGCCGGAAACTGGATCACCATCCTGTTAGACGGAAGCATCTCTCTGGAACAGATTCTTCCTCTTCTGGATATGAGTTATGAACTGACCTCCAGTAAGACCAAATCCCAAAACGGAAAACCTCACAATCCAAACTGGATCGTTCCTGCGAATCCAAAATATTATGATATTGAAAAAGCGATTGCAGAAGGCAAAGGGGAATTTCTCTGGAAACAGAGCAATTCTATTCTTGCAGGAGACATTGTCTATCTCTATGTCGCCGCTCCGGTATCTGCCATCCGGTATCAATGCAAGGTATTGGAAGCTGATATTCCATACCCTTATGCAGACAAAAATGTCAGTATGAAGAAAGTAATGAAATTACAGCTTTTGAATACCTTTGATAAAGAGATCTTCTCCATTCGCACCCTCAAATCCTATGGTGTGACAACCGTCAGAGGACCGCGTAGTATACCGGCTGCTCTTTTGCATGAGATAAACCAATACACCAATTGAACGCAGGGACGTGAACGTAGGGACGGGGC
>JAUNAE010000583.1 GCA_030527765.1 Eubacteriales bacterium | reverse complement strand
AGTTAAATCTGTTCTTCGCCCTTGTCTATTCATCGCTTCAAGTCTCATCTTATACGCAAATGCCTTCTCACTTGGTAAAATCGTGGTTCTCTGAAGATTTGAGTCTACCATAAAAATTGTTGATTCATCTCTGTCGAGATCTACAATTTCGCATCGGATTGTCTCTAGTCCAAGATTCTTACACGCATGAAGTCTACGATGTCCAGATAGCATCTCATATCTGCCATCCTCTTTCTTCCTAACCGTTGCCGGAGTCAGAATTCCATTCGCTTTGATACTCTCCATAAGATCAAACATATCGTCATCATCTCTTACTTGATACGGATGATCGGGGAATTCATCGATTTCATCTACTGGAATATCATGAAGCTTGGTGAGTTTTGCTTCGTCTCTCATTTCCTGTGTGGTAAATAAATCATCGACTGTCCCTAGACTGAATCTTGGCTTTTTCTCTTTTGGCATCGGTCATCACCTCCTTCGCTAGTCCTGTATACGCCTTTGCTACTTCACCTTTAGGTTCATAGGAAAAGATACTTACTCCCATCGCTGCAGTCTCTGCTGCTTTGATTCGCATCGGAATTTGATTCCTGAAAATCTTTAGTCCTGGGTACATGTCCTTTATCATCGCTGGTACTTCGTTTGCAAATGATGTTCTAGCATCAACAAGAGTCATAAGCACCCCCTCAACTTTTAGATTAGGATTTACATACTTCTGCACCTTATTTACTGTTCCTAGAAGCTGTTTCATTCCCTTTGCGGGGAGATAATGTGCCTGAACCGGGATAATGACAGAATCTGCAGCAGATAGTGCGTTGATTGTCACCATACCAAGCGATGGCATACAGTCGATAATCACATAGTCAAAGTGTTTCTTAACCTTATCCACATAGCCTTTAAGTGCTCTTTCTCTATTCATAGTTCCAACTAGATTCATTTCTAGCGTGGCTAGATCCAAACAAGAAGGAAGAAGATATGCTCCCTCTTTTGTCTGAATGATTCCTTCCATAGGATTGAACTTCTCTTCATTGATAGATTTCTCAATCATAGAAGACACTGTGTTTTCTAGTTCATCTGGTCTCTCAATCCCCATAGAAGTACTAAGATCTGACTGTGGATCCAAATCAATCATAAGAACCCTCTTCCCCTCAAGAGCCAATGCAATACCAAGGCTTGCTGAGGTTGTTGTCTTTCCCACACCACCTTTCTGATTACATATTGCAATCACCTTCGAATTCATCACAATCACCTCCCTCATAAGCGCAAATCATACATCCATCAAGAAGATATTCACATAAATAATCCATAAACCACTCTTTCATCGATTCATCAGAAAACACGAACGTGTCTAAGATTATTCTTGAATCTTCATCCAGAAGAAGCAGAATTAAGAACAAGACATCGTACGCTCTGTCATATTGTCCTTCTTCTTGATAGTCCCAGATGCAGCAAAGGTTGTTCATCAACTCTTTCTTATCAATTTTTTCTGCATCTGCAGCTCTCAGCAGATTTCTTAAAATCTGTCTGCATAATGCAGATACTGCTAACTGCATCTGGTCATCACATACTTCCATGCCGCCTTCTAGCCTTTCCTCATCCCACATAAGTCTTGCATTAACTTTAATCATTTGAAATTCTCCTTTCACTTTTGCATAAAAATTGACCATGCCGTTAGTGACATGGTCATGTAAAAGGGATACTATACATATTTGCGTTTTGCTTTTAGAAACTTTATCATGGCATCATCGACCGCATCAGTGTAGCGACCTTGCCTAATTAAGTTATTCTTGAGTTCAATTAAACTTTCGAGAATGAGTTCATAAATGTCATCATCCATTGTCAGTAAATATTTATCATTAAACATAACCATCACCCTCCTGATGGCACCATCTTAGCGGATAACAAATTTACTAGCAATTATGCAACGGTTTATCCATACTTGGCATTAGGTATATACTATTTCAAGGCGAAAAAAAAGAGCAGTGATTATATTAACCTGAGTTAATTTCACTGCTCA
>JAUNAE010000582.1 GCA_030527765.1 Eubacteriales bacterium | reverse complement strand
TCACCGGCCCCGATGTGGTGGCGTTCCTGGACTATATGTTCCCCAACAATGTGACCAAGCTGGCTGTAGGCCGTGACCGCTACACCACCATGCTGGATGAGAACGGCGAAATCATCGACGATGTGGTCATCATGCGCCGCAGCGAGGATGTGTACTGGGTTTCCACCCTGTTTGCAACTAAGACTGACGACTGGTGGTACTATCATCAGGGCGATTTCGATGTGGAGTGGAATGAGATCACCGACAATTGGGCCATGTATGCTGTGCAGGGTCCCAAGTCCAAGGAAGTGGTAGAAAGTATCGTAAAGGACTCCATTGAGGACCTTAAGTTCTTTGCCCATGCTGACAACGAGATAGATGGGATTCCCGTCATCATCAACCGTGCTGGCTATACCGGTGAAAAGTGGGGCTATGAGATCTATGTTTCTCCCGATGACCAGGATGCCGTGGAAGAGAAGATCAAGGCTGCTGTAGAAGCCGCAGGCGGAAAGGAAGTTACCGAGTTCCAGGTCTTTGCCTGGACGCTGCCTACCGAAGCTGGATTCCTGTACATGCGGGACTTGATCCATACCAATCCTTTTGAAGTTGGCCTGGAAAAGAATATCCAGTGGGATAAGGATTTCATCGGCAAAAAGGCTCTGGAAAAGGTCAAGGAGGCTGGTCCGGACCGGGAGATGGTCGGCTTCGAAGTGGAAGAGGCTGATATCTATATCCAGTCCAAGCAGTATGGCGGCCCCGGCCAGGCTGTCATTGTAGACGGAGAAGAAGTGGGCCGTGTCTCCAAGCTGGTCTACTCCTATGTTAAGGAAACCAACATCGGCTATATCCTTGCCAAGAAGGATTCTCTGAAGATTGGCGATAAGGTCACCATCCATGGACATGAAGCTGTCATCACCGAAAAGTGCTGGCTGTAAATAAGTAAACGAAAACCTGCCCGCACAGAAGTGGATACATGTGCGGGCAGGTCGTTCATTTTTAGGGAGGAATTATCATGAAGAAAAATGTAACCGTAATTACCGGTGGCAGCGGCGGCATGGGCAAAGCCATTGCCAAGGAACTAGGAAAGTCCACATTGATCCTCCTGTCCGGCCGCAGCGAAGCCAAGCTCTTAGCTGCCCAGAAGGAGCTGACGGAGTTGGGGATCGAAAGCTATGTAATGGCTACCGATGTAGCAAACAAAGCGGATGTGGAAAAGCTGGCAGCCTATGCCCAGACGCTGGGAAATGTGACCCAAGTGATCCATACCAGTGGCGTTTCCCCTGCGGATACCAATGCAGACACCATTTTCAAAATCAATGCTGTTGGTACAGTAAACATGACGGAAGCCTTTGTGCCCATCTTGGCAGAAGGCGGCGTGATCATCAACTTCTCCTCTATGGCAGCCCATCTGCGGCCCCGGAGTGAAGAATGGACAAAGGTGTTTGAAGCATGGAATGAACCGGATTTCTTTGAACGGCTGCAAGCTATCACTGCCCCTGTTGCTGCTTATGACCCCGACAATGTGGCGGGTATGGCCTACGTGGTATCCAAGCAATTTGTCATTTACTATTCTCAGAAATATGTGGAACTTCTTGCGAAGAAGGGATGTCGGATCCTCTCTATTTCCCCAGGTTCTTATCTGACACCTATGCACCAGAAACTCATTGATAACAATCCAGATGAGGCGGAAAACCAGATGGATCTGCTGCCCCTGGGCCGCTGGGGACATCCCTATGAGATCGCCGCTTTGGTGGCGTTCCTGTGTTCTCCTGGCGCTGCATTCGTCAATGGTGTGGACATTCTGGCCGATGGAGGACAGACAGCCAATACGTTTATTCCACAAATCTGATTTACTCAGGGAAGGGTGGTATGTTTCGTGAATACCTGTGATCTGTTGGGGCTGAAAAATAAAAATATCGTTGTTACCGGTGCGGCTGGTGGTATGGGAAGCGCACTTGTAGAAATGCTATGTAATTTAGGGGCCAATGTTTACGCTGGCATCAGCCGCAACAAAACCAATTTGCCTGTACAGAAAC
>JAUNAE010000095.1 GCA_030527765.1 Eubacteriales bacterium | reverse complement strand
ATGCTAAGAAAGAGACCGGAGATCTGCTGTGGATGATTGCGGAGTATTGCACAGCCCACGGATGGAATCTGGGAGATATTGCTCAGATGAATATTGATAAGCTCAAAGAAAGATTTCCGGAAGGATTTACAGCAGAAAGATCCCTACACAGAAAACCAGGGGACATCTAAATAAAAAAGCAAGCCCCCGCCAGATCATACTGGCAAAGACTCGCACGCACTAACCTTGATTATAATTCGAGGGCGAGAAAATGTCAAAGATTTGGGAGGGGCTGGCTGGATGAATGCAAAAGAGTACCTGGGGCAGGTAAAGAGCAAAGAAGCACGGATCAAAAACCTTCGCAGAGATAAAGACAGTATCAAAGAAATGATGTATTCATTAGGCGGCAGTCAGATGGGGGAAAGAGTACAGAGCAGCAGAAATTATGACAAGCTGGGCGCGCTGTACGGACGCATGGATGAGATGGAGCGAGAGATCGATGATCAGATTGCAGAATTGATGCTGTTCAAATTGAAGGTATCTGGGGAAATCAACAGAATACGGACAGACAAGTATATGACGGTATTGAATTGTCGGTACATTCATTTTATGACATGGGAGGAAATCGCAGAAAACGGGTTCGAAGATCAGTATTCGGTTAGGCATATCCTGAAAATGCACGGTTTGGCGTTGCTGGAATTCCAAGAAGTGTATAAGGAAATGCTCAAGAATGAGGTCGAGAAGAGTGGAGCAGTTCACTAAATGACACCTTTTTTCATGGTTTGTTCACTAAATGACGCAAAATGACGCAAAATGACACTAAATGCCACTAGAATGACACCTCGGCACAGTGATACAGTGTAAACTGCAACAAGCAAGAACAAAACATGCCCTTGTGATTGCCTGTTGTCGGCTACGAGTTGTGCCGATTCTTTCTCATTCAGCCTCAGCTTCCCCAAAGCTGGGGCTTTTTGAAAGAGTAAAGACAACCGAAGAAAAACCAAGAGAATGAGGACTATGCAGACGCATGGTCCTTTTTATGTTGAGAATGAGAAGGAGGACAAGCGGCATGGCGAAGATGGAAGTAGTATTCAGGAAAACGGAAGAACTGATACCGTATGAAAAGAATCCGAGAAATAATGACGAGGCGGTGGCATCGGTAAAGGAAAGTTTCACCGAGTTTGGCATTAGAGATCCGTTCATCATCACATCGGATAATGTGATTGTGGCAGGGCATACGAGATTAAAGGCAGCCAAGGAGCTGGGCATCGAAGAAATCCCGTGCGTAGTTGTTGGGGATATGACAGAGGAGCAGATCAGAGCGTTCCGACTGGTTCATAATAAGACAGCCGAAATAGCCACATGGGATGAGGAACTGTTGCAGGAAGAATTACAGCAGATTTTTGATCTGGATATGAGTCTGTTCGGTTTTGGAGAAGATGAGGACGAAGAAGGGGAACCGATTCAGGATGATACCTACACGATGAAGTCCAATATTCCACAGTATGAGATCACAGGAGAATGCCCGGAGCTGACTGAGTGTCTGGATGAAGAAAAGACACAGGAGCTGATCGAAGAGATTGAGAAAGCGGACGGAATCACGGAAAACGAAAGAAGGTTCCTGAAATTAGCTGCCGGAAGGCATAACGTATTCAATTATCGGAATATCGCAGAATATTATGCACACGCCACGCCGCAGATGCAGCGACTGATGGAGAAATCCGCACTCGTGATTATTGACATAGATAATGCGATTGCAAATGGGTATGCATCACTGTTCGGGGATGTGTTGGACATTATGGAGGGCGAGGACGATGAGGGATGATACAGTCGTTTTCATAATCACCCATGCAAGAGCCAATGAACAGCTGACCCTGAATATGCTGAGAAAAACACAGTACAGCGGAAAGATTTTCCTTGTGGTGGACGATCAAGACCCGGAGCTGGAATTGTACAAAGAAAAATACAAAGACATGGTTCTTGTGTTTTCCAAGGAACAGTATTGGAAAACCACGGACACGTTTACAAACCAGAAAAATCTCAAAGGGGCAGTATATGCACGTAATGCGTGTGCAGATCTTGCCAGAGAAAAGGGGTTCAAGTATTTCTTCACGCTTGACGATGATCTGCAATCACTGATGTATAAAATTCCTGAAATGACACGCAAGAAGCTGATCACCAAGAGGGTGAAACGTTCCGAACGGATTATTGACGGAATTGTTGAATGGCTGGAGAAAGCAGAGCAGATAAAAGCGATAGCCCTTCCTACCGATGGGCGGTTTATGGGTGGCGTTAATAACGATGTTCTGAACGGAATAAAATACAATATCGTGAAGTTTTGCTGTTATCGAACAGACAGCCCGTATAGATACAAAAGCATCGTATATGAAGATATGGCTACCCCGAATGAAGGATATCAGAGGGGCGAAATTGCATTTTCCTTTATGGCGGTTGCTCATCATGCAAAAGAGAAGAAAAACGGTCAGACGGGGGGTGCTCAGAGTTGTACAGCCAGTCTAATGAGTACGTTAATAATTTCTTCTGCGTGTTAAACAGGCCAGATGCAACACGGATTGTGAAGAAACAGGGAGACGATTTCAAGATGGAGATAAGAAAAGCACAGCTTATTCCGAAAATCCTGAACGAGAAATGGAGGAAACCAGATGCGTGATGATTTTGCGGTTTTTATCCTGACTCATGGTCGTGCCGATAATGTGGTGACGATGAAAGCCCTGAAACGAGGAGGATATACAGGAAAGTGGTTCATGATCATTGATGATGAGGACGAAACCGCAGACCTGTATAGAAAGAATTTCTGAGAGAATCACGTTATCGTATTTGATAAACAGGCGGCATATGACAGAGCTGACACCATGGATAATTTCAATGAGCACGCTGCAATAATCTATGCAAGAAATGAGAGCTTCCGCATTGCAAAAGAGTTAGGGCTGACATATTTCCTGATGCTGGATGATGATTACAAAGAGATCGATTTTCGGTATCAGAACAAGCGGAAATTATCCGCAAAGCCAGCCAGAGAGATGGACCGCCTGTTTGAGGATATGATCAGATTTCTGGATCAGTCCAAGGCAGCGACAGTAGCGTTTACGCAGGGTGGTGATTTCGTTGGAGGTCTGGAAGGTGGCAATTTTAAAAAGGGGCTTCTCAGAAAAGCAATGAACAGCCTGTTCTGCAGGACGGACAAACCGATAGAGTTCCGAGGGACGATGAATGAGGACGTTACGACATATACCACACTGGGGAGCAGAGGAGAATTGTTCTTCACGCTATGTGCCATGTGTGTTATTCAGATACCTACGCAGTCCCTGGATGGAGGAATGACGGACGTATATAAAGAGACGGGGACATATGTAAAGACCTTTTATTCTGTAATGTCTATGCCGAGTTGTATCAAGGTCAGCATGATGTACAGCAAGCATAAGAGAGTACACCACAGAATAAACTGGGAGTGCTGTGTTCCGAAGATATTGAATGAGAAATACAGAAAAGGGGTGACAGTGACATGACGAATATAGCCGGTGACAAGATGTTAGGGCATATCGACAGAGTAGTAGGAGAACACAAACCGATCACGGCAGATATTTTCCTGACGAATTATTGTAACAACAAATGCCCATATTGTACCTACGGGCGGTGGGAGCTCGATGCAGGGGCATATTCCATGAGGTTTGAGGATTTCATAGTGTATGCAGAAAAACTGCTGAAACTGGGCGTACAGGGGTTCATATTGACAGGTGGAGGGGAGCCGACTATCTGTAAGGACTTTGGAAAGATTACCGAATGGCTGGAATATCGAGGCATCCATTATGGAATCAATACGAATTTCAATGTGCAGCAGAATATCAAACCGGATTATCTAAAAGTCTCTCTGGACGGATGGAGCGAGGACAGCTATGAGAGGAAAAGAGGCGTAAGGAATTACAGGAAGGTTCGAGAGAATATTATTCGATATGCGGCATGGAAAGAGATCAACAGCCCGAATACCTCATTAGGGGTGCAGCTGTTGGTAGAAATGCCGGAAGATGTTGAACGTTTCTATGAAGCTAATAAAGACTTGCCGGTCGATTATATGGTATTCAGACCGGTAGAAAGCACTGGCGGGATATTCTACAATGATGATCTGTTCAGTTCATATTTCGCTGCGATCAATTACAAGATCAAAGAAGTGATGGAGCAGGACAGCAGAGCAGTCCGTAATTTCAAATGGGATCTGTTGGACGAACAGGAAAGCAGTTGCAAAGCTCAGTGGGCGCAGATTGCATTGAATGAGCGGGGCGAGGTGATGTATTGCTGCCATAAACCATACCAGATTGTCGGTCACATCATGGATGAGGATATTCTGGAGAAGAAAGAAAAAGCCGGTACAGATATGTCGAGATGCGACATCCCATGCAGAATGACAGCTCCGAATAAATTTGTGGCTGAGATTGAGAGAAAGCGGAAAGATGTTTTCTTCATTTAAGGCTGAAAAAGAGCTGAAATCATGACAGAACGGAGAGGTGGTGACGTTGCATAATGAGGACAACCTGAGACCGGTGCGAACCAAGGAAGAAGCTAGAGAGAGGGGCAGGAACGGTGGAATCAAGTCTGGGGAAGCGAGAAGACGCAAAAAAACCATGCGAGATGCCGCAAAAATGCTCCTCGATATGGAAATCCCGAAAGGAAATGCAACAAAAGAGATCAGAGCACGAATGCAAGCTATGGGCATTGAAGAATCGGACTCCACCTACCAAATGGCAATCATGATTGGAGCTGTAACACAAGCGATGAAGGGGAATATTCAGGCAGCGACATTTATCCGTGACACAATAGGCGAGAATCCGAACCTTGAGCTAAGAGAGCGAGAACTGGAGATGCAACAGGCACAGGAGGAAGGCGGTTCTTCCCTGGCAGATGCTATTGAGGACGCTTACAGAAAGAGGATGGAGGGCGAAGAAAATGCTGAGTAGTGAAGCAGTAAAATATTACGCCGATCATCCCGTGGAGTTTGTGAGGGATATCATCAAAGCGGATCCCGATGAAAACCAATCGAATATACTGAACAGCATCGTTCATAACCAAATGACCACGGTAAGGTCCGGTCATGGAGTGGGAAAGAGTGCGGTTCAGGCATGGGCTGTGATATGGTTTATCAGCACACATCCGTATCCGAAGATCCCGTGCACAGCACCGACACAGCACCAGTTGTTCGATATACTTTGGGCTGAGATCAGCAAATGGAAGCGAAACAATAAAATTCTAGACAATGAATTGATCTGGACGAAAGAAAAACTATACATGAGAGGACATTCGGAAGAGTGGTTCGCAGTAGCCCGTACGGCCAGCACAGCCGATGCACTGCAGGGATTTCATGCGGAACATATGTTGTATATCATAGACGAGGCATCCGGCGTAGACGATGCGATATTCGAGCCGGTATTAGGTGCATTGTCAACACCGGGAGCAAGGCTCCTGATGTGTGGAAACCCGACCCAGTTGTCGGGATTTTTTTATGATAGCCATAACAAGAACCGAGAGCAGTATTCAAAATTCCATATTGATGGGAGGAACAGCCCAAGAGTATCCAAAGAGTTCGTTCAGACCATCATAAACATGTATGGCGAGGACAGTGATGTATTCCGGGTGCGTGTGTCTGGAGATTTCCCTCTTGCTGAGGATGATATCTACATTCCATTGCCGGTGGTGGAAAGGTCCGTGCATACCGAGTATGTGCCGAGAAAGAAGCCGGATATCATCAGCATAGGTTGTGACGTTGCCCGATTTGGTCAGGATAAGACGGTTATCGGATATCGTACAGACGAGAAGGTACAGTTCTTTAAGAAAAGAGCCGGGCAGGATACCATGCAGACCGCAGACGATATTGTCATGTTGGGGTCGTTGTTGGTGCAGCAGTATAAGCTGAGAAAAGGGAAAGACGAACCGATACCAATAAAGATCGATGACAGTGGCGTGGGTGGTGGAGTTACGGACAGATTGAGGCAGATCAAGAGGAATAATCCAGAACGTATGTGGTGGATGGAGATCTACCCCGTACAGTTCGGAAAGAAGATCCGGCACAAGTTTTTTGACGATAGTACCACGTACATGATGAATATTCTGAAAAGGTTGCTGCTTCCCTATGATGAGGACGGAAACCCGAAGGACGTGGAGCTGATCCTGCCGGATGATGATGCGTTGATCGCACAGATATCTGGAAGAAAGTACAGTATCACAGAGAATGGCAAAATCAGAGTTGAGAGCAAAAAGGTGATGAAGGTCAGGGGCGTGCAGTCCCCTGATGAAGCTGATTGCGTATTGCTGATATGTTTGCCGATAACGAAACCGAAGAAGAATGGAGCGAAGAAATAATGGGAGCAAAGAAGCGTGGCAAAGTCCAAGCACGGGTGATCAAAGCGCAGGAG
Organism: Eubacteriales bacterium; assembly: GCA_030527765.1. The sequence goes on along the minus strand of JAUNAE010000095.1, from coordinate 4,428 downwards.
ATGCCGGTCAGAAAGGCAGACGCATCCACGCAGATCACAACCGAGAATGCCTACAATGCCGGTGAGTGGATCGAACCACCAGCCCCATTGGAGGGATACGAAGCACTTGTATCAGAGAGTTCGATACTGCCGCAGTGTATCCGGGCATACAAAAATAATATTCCGGGATATGGAATCGGAGTTCGGTATCTCGTGGACGAAGAAGAAACACCGGAGATGATAGCCGAGTTCGAAAGGGCTGAGGAAATCATAGAGCTGTTGACGATTGAACAGGACACCAAGGAATTGTTCGAGGACTTGATTGAGGCGAGAGAGCGGTTCGGGATTGCATATCTTGAGGTTATTCGAAACCTTGCCGGAGAAGTGGTTCAGGTCGAGTTCATCAAAGATATTCCCGATATGAGGAAAACAATTCCCCTTGCCCCGTATGAGGATTATACGTACTACCACCATGGAGAAATGACGGTCAGAAAGAAGAAATTCAGGAAGTATCGCCAACAGGTAGGCGGTAGCACGGTATATTACAAGGAGTTCGGGGACCCGAGAATAATGGACAACCGAAGCGGGCAGTATGTATCCGATGGGCTGGAACGGAAGTATCAGGCAAACGAGATATTGGAGTTCGCACTGGGCACAAAACCATATGGCGAAGTCCGGTGGATCGGTCAGTTACTTGGAGTTGATGGAAGCCGGAGAGCTGAGAACCTGAACAATAATTATTTCGTGAATGGTCGGCACACACCATTGCTGATTACAGTAAACGGGGGAACCTTGACCGATGAGAGTTTTGCGAAGCTGCAGAATTATATGAACGAGATAAAGGGTGAAGCAGGGCAGCACGCATTCCTTGTGCTGGAAACCGAAAATGCAGATGGAAGAGCGGACTTTGACGAGGCTCAGAAGCCGGAAATCGAAATAAAAGATCTGGCGTCCATCTTGCAGAAAGATGAGCTTTTCCAAGAGTATTTGGAGAATAACCGCAGGAGGGTGCAGTCAGCATTCCAGTTACCCGATTTGTATGTGGGGTACACCACAGATTTTAACCGTGCCACATCTCAGACAGCACAGGAAGTGACCGAAGAACAGGTATTCCAGCCTGAGAGAAAATCCCTGGCATGGGCGATCAATAACAAATTGCTGAATGGGTATCAGTTCAAATATGTTGAGGCATACTTTATGACACCGGATATTACGAACCCGGATGATCTATTCAAGCTCATGAGCGTATGCAATAATGCCGGAGGCGTGACACCGAACCTTGCGAAGGATGTTATCTCGAAAGCCCTTGGAATTACCAGCGAGCCGTATGACGGAGACTGGGGCGATGAACCTATTTCTGTATCAAAGAGCAGAGAAGGGGCGAGGGATATCAATTCCATGATGGGGCAGTTATCCGGGCAGATTGCAAAAGCCACGAAGAATGGCGAGAACGATGAAGTCATTGCCGTAATGAAGGAAGTGAAGAAGATGCTGAGGAAAATGCAGGAGGGTTGATCATGCGTATAGATGTAAAGCCCTTGCTGGATGCCATAGACAGGCTGATTGCCAAAGCGGATGATGATTTGGAGGAAACCCTAGCAGCAGAAGGATATGTCGGAGCAAAGAAGGCGGTAAAGCTGAAGAACAAACTCGAAGATGCCATAGATGATGCATTGGAGGCTGATGCTGTTTCCTTTGTGGAAGCAGTGACCGAAGCAGAGACGGTGGCAGAGTTTGTCGGGAATGGGTGGGGAACCATAAAGACCTCAGAAGAACTGGAAGATGCCTTACGCACTATATTCCGAAAGCAATTTGCCGAGATGATACGCCAGTTCACCTACAACTGGATTATCGCAGAAAATCCTACGCTTACATCATTCGAAGAGAAGCTGAGCAATCCGTCCGTATCGTTTATTGAGAATTGGTCGGAGGAATTGGCGAGGCTGATGAATTTGTCTACCAAAGACACCATGGAGCGGTTGCTGTTAAAGGCAGACGCAAAAGGCTGGTCGATAGATGAACTTGCACAGGCGATTGGAGATAGCGGCATTCGTAACCATGGATACCGCAGCAGACGGGTAGCCCTCACAGAGATGCTGAGGGTTCAGAGCTATGCCCAACAAGAAAGCATGGTTCAGGACCCGTTATGCTACAAAAAGAGATGGCTTCATGTCATGTCTGGGGATCCGAGAGAAAACCACATGGCGATGCATGGGCAGGAAGTATTCAAACGAGAGCCGTTCACATTGACCGGAGCGGATGGAGGGACATACATGGTGATGTGCCCGAGAGATGTAGGGCTTCCGGCAAAGGAAACAATCAACTGCCATTGCCTGATGGAAGAAATCCGAGACGATAATATTTCCGGCATGACCGATGAAGAATGGGAAAGGCTGAGAGATGCGGAGATCGAAAGGGCGAATGCACAGTACGAGCTGGAGCATGGCAGCGATCGGGTAAATAATATCCTGAGTATGGAGAAGGAAGACCAGATCAGATATTTCGGAGGAAAGAAGGACGGAGAGGCGAGACTTGCCCTTGTCCAATCTGGCGTGATTGATACCGATAAAAAGCTTTTGCAGATGTATCACATTGACGATAATGGAAAAAGAACGTTAAAGAGTTTGCAAGAGCTGGCAAACGATGGTATATTCACAGTAAGTGATGCACGGTTGAAGCATTCCACAGTGGGAGATTTTACAGGCTTAGGAAATCCGAACAAGCCTGCAAGCCCCGCAAATGGCGGAATGCTGAGAAATGGAGGGCATTCGCAGAGGAACATCAAAGAACTGGAAAGCAGAGGAATTACATATCGGGTGGAAAAGACTTACGATAATGGAGTTCGCATCGGTGGTGTAGATGGACACAAGGACAGACTGAAAGCTATCGGCACATCAGGTCAGGCATGGTTCCCAGAAACTTGGGATGACGAGAAGATCAGGATCGCCGGAACCTATGCAGCCAATAATCCAGCAATCACATTGACAGCTCAGAATCCGAATGGGGCAACCCGATATACGAAGTATCAGGAATATGAGGGCGTAGTCGTTGGAGTGATGCAAAACGAAAATGACGTTATTGGCACTGTTTTCCCAGATGGATTGCAAAGGGAGGTGACAAAGCAGAATGGATAAAAAGAAAATCAAAAAGCTAATAGATTGGTGGAAGGTTGAAGAAAACCATCAGTTCATCATAGATTGTGACGAGGATTTTTTCATTCCGCTTATGGAAGCTTTCGGAGATGATGTCGAGGCGATCTTGAAATACCTCGACAAGATGGATGTTGTAGACTTGAAGCTCATAGCAGGCGTGTTTGAGGATATTTACAAGAAATGGACAACAGATGCAGTATGGGATGAGCTGGAGAAACTGGAGAGCAAAATCAAAGATGTGAAGTAAGAGCACTTGCCGGTCGGTAGGTGCTTTTATTATGCAAAGAAAGGGGCAATCTCATGAAAGAGGTCCATTCGCACGGCGCACGAGCACCGTGTATTTTTTTGCCGTGAAATGCCGAAATAACACAGAAAGGAGCGAAAGGAAGTGCCGAAAAGAATTGCAAAGTCTTATGCAATCAGCGATGCAAAAATCTCATTTGTGTCTCTGGTGGATAAGGCAGCGAATAAGCATGAATTTCTGATCACGAAATCAGATGATGGGTGCGCCACATTCCAGACCAACGGACGGATTGTAAAGACCGATAACGAACAACATTTTGTCACAGGTATCGTATATGAGCCAATGGCAGAAGACACGGACGGTAATTACATGACGGAAGCTGAGATCGAGAAGGCGGCACACTGGTTCATGAAGAATTCCGGTGATGCAGATATTCAGCACTGCTTTGAAAAAGCAGAGAATGTCGAGGTCGTAGAATCCTATGTTGCGAAGTGCGATATGGAGATCGAAGGACAGACAATCAAAAAAGGAACCTGGCTCATGACGATGGAGATCACGGACGATGAAGTCTGGGGCAAAGTCGAAAAGGGCGAGATCACTGGGTTTTCCATGGGCGGCAAAGGCGTATATAGCGAAGTGGATGAAGATATTTCGGATCCCGACAATCCTGTTGCAAAGGCAGGGGGCAAGAGGGGGATCATGAAAGCATTGGCGTCCATGTTCGGTATGGACGTAGTGGAAAAAGGTAAGGTCAAACAGAATTATCAAAAGCGCAGTGTTCGTGATAATTTCTGGAATGCCTATTATGCCCTTTCCGAGGTGCTGATGGAGCATTACAACCCTGACACCGGCAATTATGAGGTTGTCCATGATGAAGCGACCATTCGGGAGGCGTTGGAGGATTTCAACGACATCGTGGTGGGTTTGCTGGCGTCAGAAGATGGGCTTGCGAAATCCATTGAAAAAGCCGGAAAGAAAATGAGCAACCAGAACAAAGAGACGCTGAAAGGGATTTACGAAAATCTTGGAGCGTTTGTCTCGATGTTTGAAGAA
>JAUNAE010000581.1 GCA_030527765.1 Eubacteriales bacterium | reverse complement strand
GGAAGCAGTCGAATTTTCGTAAGCTGTGGAATCTTCGGCTGTTGTAAAATCAGAAGGTTGATCTGACGTTTCTACAGTGGAAAAGTCCTGTTCCGTCTGAGAAGCATCTTCGTAGTCTGAAGAATTATTCTCTGAATTTTCATAATCGGTGGCAAAGTCCGAAGTAAGTTCTTCGCCTTTCATAGGCATCTCCTTTCTGGTGATGTTATTTGCAGGAATCTGATAGAGTGAGTTAAAACGCAAATCTTGTAAGAAGATTCGCACGCAAGTTCGGCAGTTGCAAAGCAGCCTGTGTTTATGCGCAAGAGGCGGATTGCGAATGTTCGCTATATGGTTCCTGACTGTCAGACACAGTATAGCAGAATTGCCGAATAATGACAATTACCGGAAAAGGATGAAAACCCGAGAGTTGTACTGAATCAAGTAAGTCCCCAGCTTCCAATGCTCAGAGCATTAAGCGGTGGAGGACTTGCTTGTATCAGTGGAGGATTTCAGCGGAAAGTCAGGAAGGACTTTATTGAAAGAGCATGGGATTCATGATAAAATAATCAAATGACATTGTTTATCTTAGTCGAGAAGAATCCTGATTTTATAAGTAGTGAGAAATTACAGGGTTTCAGAAAGGTGACGGCGTATGATTGAACGAATCGAGACAACTTTTTTATCCGAAGTGGATCAGCTCCCAATCTCTCTTCTGACAGTGAGACCAGTGGGAGAACCGAAGGGCATGATTCAGTTCGCTCATGGTATGTGTGAGAATAAAGAACGATACATTCCTTTTATGGAATATCTTGCTGAGCATGGATATCTGTGCAGAATTCATGATCATCGCGGTCATGGACGAAGTGTGAAATCCAAAGAGGATCTGGGATATATGTATAAGAGCGGAGCCTATGGGATTCTGAAAGATATGAAGACCATCAATCAGGCAATGCATGAGGAATATCCTGATCTTCCACTGATTTTATTCGGACACAGCATGGGATCTCTGGCAGTCAGAGCATATGCCAGAAAGTATGATGAGACGATAGACGCATTGATTGTTTGTGGATCACCAAGCAATAACCCGGGCAGAGGAATCGGCGAGGGAATTGCCAAGATGGAATCTTTGCTTTTAGGAAGCAAACATAAGAGCAAAGTGCTGACAATGATGTCCATGGGACCTTATCAGCAGCGTTTCAAAAAAGAACCTAGCCTGGTTGCCTGGTTATGTACCGATGAGCAGGTGCAAAAAGAGTACGAGCAGTCTGAGTATTGTGGATTTATGTTCACAGATGATGCATATCTTGCCTTATTTCAATTAATGAAAAAAGCTTATGATGTCAAAAACTGGAACTGTACCAAACCGAATCTTCCGGTGCTGTTCATCAGCGGAGAAGAAGATCCATGTATGGTAAATATCCGCCAGTTTGCGAAGAGTGTCAGAGCTATGAGATCGGCGGGATATCGAGATGTCAGAGGAAAAGTATATCGGGGAATGCGTCATGAGATTCTTAATGAGAAGAATCATGAGAAGGTTTATCACGATGTACTTTCATATTTAAAGAAAAAAGGCTTCTGATTTCAGAGGACCGGAACTAAGGAGAATGAACATGAGAGCTAGCGGTGTATTACTTCCAATATCCAGTATTCCATCTAATTACGGAATCGGATGCTTTTCAAAAGAGGCGTTTGCCTTTGTCGATCAGCTTGTACGAGGAGGCCAGAAATACTGGCAGATTCTTCCTCTTGGACCTACAGGATACGGGGATTCTCCCTATCAGTCTTTTTCTACATTTGCCGGAAATCCATATTTCATCGATCTGGAAGTTTTTATCAGAGAAGGACTTCTGATGGAGTGGGAGTGCCACAATTGCGATTGGGGCGGCAGTGAGAGTTATGTAGATTACGAGAAAGTCTATCAGTCTCGTTTTGCTTTGCTTAGAAAAGCGTTTTCCAATTACCATCCGGAGCATGATGGGGAATATCAGAAGTTCCTGGAAAGAAATGCGGACTGGCTGGAAGATTACGCACTGTTCA
>JAUNAE010000580.1:272-2030 GCA_030527765.1 Eubacteriales bacterium | reverse complement strand
AAAGAAACCAATCTTGGTATATGCGCCAAGCTGCCATTTTTCTGGGTCAGAACTGAATAGAAGCATTGCAGCATTGGTCAGATAGCCACCGTTCATTAGATGTAGCTTCTGCATGAGTATATCTTTCGGTTCTTTCAGTACACTTTTATCAATACGGCCTTTTTCGGTTGCCCATGCTTTGAACCGTTTTACAACACCATCATCTACATCATCCAGTGTAAATGTAGGCAACGGAATATTATCCCATGTCACGCCACGGCGGGCCAGAATAAAACTTTCTAATTCGGGGCCGGACAGTTTCTGATTTGTGCTGCCGCTCCTGCGATAATAGGACCCTTTGCAGGAAATGGCAATTGGATAAGGCGGCACTTCGATTTCAATATAATCTTTGCCGTCCTCGGATAGCAAATTTACATTCACAATGATACCCATGGCATCACGGATTTTGTTCGGAAGATCTTCAAGCAGTTTGCCGGGATTGGCAAGACCTACAACTTTGCCGGAATCATTCTTACCAACATACAGTTTTCCACCCTGGGCATTGGCAAAGCCGCAGAGCCATGCCAGGTAATCATCCTTCCAGACTTCTTTCCATTCAATATTCTACATTTCAGGCATCTATATTCACCTCACCCTTGTTCTTAATGTACTTGCCGCTTTTGATACGGGCATCGCTTGGCTTTTCTGCATCATCCGGGATAAGCCAGGTGTTGCCGATTTTCTTTGCATTTGAGATTCTGCCCTCTGCACAGAGTATCGCAACACGGCGTTTGGATAAGCCCCATTTCTCACCCGCATCTATTGTAGAGATGTAATCCATCATGCTTTCTCCTTTGCTTTGTCTATAGATATTATATTCATTTGAAAGAATAATATCAACAGTCTTTTTGTGAATTTTCGGTGTAAAATCATGTCATGACACTTTCGTAACACCCAAAATGCTTCATAACACTTTCATAACACCGCCGTGTGACTTTCATAACACCTAACTTTTCCTATAACACCTCCATAACACCGCTACGAATCACCTGTAACACCCTCGTAAGGTAGCATCTCAGGGCAAGAGCAATATTGCCTTGACGATGAACCTACGGGGGTATTTGTTTTGAATCCCGATCCACAGCGTAGAGCGTTCGCTTTTGCATTAAACCGCAAAGGTGGGCGCTTTCTTTTTTTGCCCTTCGGCACTGAGCGATTGAAGTGGCAGGCGTATATCGCCAAATATCCGTGATCTCCGAATTTTTGATTTTCACCCAAATTCAAAAATTCAAAGGAGTTCACAAAATGAAAATTACATATTTGGTATTTGATGAAACTACACAGGGACGGCTTCGTGTAGCAACCAAGGACGAGTGGAAGCTCATTATGGTGCAGAACCGCACCCTGCCGAGAGAACAGCGCCGTTTCTTTATTGAGGACTGTATCCATGAGGGCGGCGAACTGGATTGTATCTTTATAGAGACCTCCAAAGAGGACTATGACAAGTGGCACAGAGAGGCACAGAAGAAATACAGGAAGAAGCAGCACCTGGATGGTATTTCTGTTGTATCCATTGATCTGGAGGAATCTGAGGATAGCGGCATGGCGCTTATCGGAAAGCTCAGCGATAACCTGGACTGGGAGATGCGTATGCTCAGCGACATCCGGATGCAGGAACTGCGGCGGGCGTTAAGCAACTGGAAGCCATGGGCACTTGAAATGCTGGAACTGTATCTGGATGGCAGACAGCGTCAGGCAGCGAAAAGTATGAGCGTCCGG
>JAUNAE010000580.1:0-262 GCA_030527765.1 Eubacteriales bacterium | reverse complement strand
GTCACATCCATCATACCGCACAGGAAGTACAGCGAGCAGATGATTCGCAGGCGCAAGAAAGAGTTTGAAGCCTATGTAGCAGACTTTCTGAAATAAATTTGATTTTGAGGTTTCGTTTTTGGACCAAAACCGTGCGGTGGATAAGTGAAGGCTTTCAATCCATTTGCACGGAGGTACATGATGAACAACAGAATTGAACCCAGGGTACGGCGTGGAGATATATTCTACGCTGACCTTGGAAATACAGTAGGATCGGAGCAGC